>CAKSAW010000029.1 GCA_934437695.1 uncultured Blautia sp.
CATTTCACCAGAACCTTTCCATCCGGAGCATCTGCCATCCTTCCAATTTTGAACCTGTAATTTTTTGTCTTTCCGGCAGGAATATTTACATTGTAGGTTTTGGTCGGTGTTGCAGTTTCATCCAGTGGTATCTCAAAATACATTGTTACCTTTGTAATCGTATAACTGGAAGTGTTCTGCATACGGGCAGTTATATACAACTCTCCTGTGTTCGGATTGTAGTCATATCCCTTGTAGCTGACTTTGAGCTGGTTTAGCTTAGGTGTAGCTGACTTATACCAGAACGATAAGCATTTTACCTTCGGCGCTTTATATGGCTGCTGAGTCATTTTTCCAATATAAACCGTCTTATTCACTGTCTTTCCGGGATTGATCGTTACACTGAAGGTCTGGGTTATGGTTCCATCCTCCATAATAGGTATCTCATATCCCATCTTCACTTTTGTAATCGTGTAACTCGAAGTATTTTTCAGACTCAGCTTCAGATATAACTTTGCTGTATCATTGTCATATTCGAATCCTCTGTAGGTTACTTTAAGCTGTTTGGCAGTTGGTTTGGAAGCAGCCGATGCTACCCTTGGAAAAAATAAAAGTGCTGCAAATGCCGCCAGAAGAAAAAATGTCAGATAACTTCTACATTTTCCTGCAAATCGGTCTTTCATACTCATAAAAATCTCCTCCTCTCTTGATATGCCATTATCGTTTCAGGCAAATATCAGGAAATACTTTTGATACACCTGATACTTTTCTCAGATTTATTATATATTTACAATACAATATCAGGAAGAAATTTTCTATTAACTATTGGTTAGTTTTTTATAAGCACTATTTACTTCTTCATACTCTGCCTGAAAAATCTTCTGCGATTTATCTCAGATAAGCTTCACTATATCATTGTACATAACAAACACCATCAATGCCATCAGCAACATCAGTCCGGCAAAATGTATAGATCCTTCTATCTGTCTGTTGACAGGTTTCCTTCGGATTGCCTCTATGATAAGAAATACCAGACGTCCGCCATCCAGTGCCGGAAGCGGCAAAAGATTCATAACTCCAAGATTTGCTGAGAGCAGGACCGCCATATTGAACATATTCATCCACAGGATCATTGCACCTTCGCTCCTGCTTTCCTCATAGGTTGTTCCGATCGCATCCACAACTCCCACCGGACCACTTAAATCTTTCATTCCAAGCTTGCCTGTAAACAGTTCCTTCAGGCTGAGGATTGTTGTACGGACCATATATTTTACCTCAACTGCTCCATATTTGATCACAGACAGTCCTCTGGTTTTCTCAGCATATATATTATAAGTAAATCCTGATTCCGCAGTGCGGTATTCCTTTGGAGTGACCGTAATGTCATACTCTTTTCCGCCACGGGTATAAGTAAGCTCCACAGGGGCTCCTGTCAGCGGATTTTTTCGGATATAATTCTGGTAATCCTCAGATGTAGCAATATCCACTCCATTAACAGAAGTGATCACATCTCCTGCCTGTATCCCGGCTTCCTGTAAAGGCATACCATCCATTACAGATTCCACTGTCATGGCAGAAGTATCCTCACCGCTGAAATTACATCCAAGAAGATATCTCACGTTTGTATCTGACTTATAGGCAATATCCATCTTCTTTCCGTCTCGCTTAACAGTCAGATCGATGGTGTCCCCCTCTTTCAGCTCATTCATATAGGAATACACATACAAATCTTTTCCAAGATCAATGTGGTACCCCTGATAGCTGGTAATAATATCCCCTTCCTTCAGTCCTGCTGCCTCAGCCGCAGATCCCTCTTTTACAGAAAGTACTCTGGAAGGTTCATATCCTACAGCACCTACAATGATCACAGACAGTACAAATGCCATAATGAAATTAAATACAGGTCCGGCAGCAACTACTGAAATCCTGCCCCACACGGATGCACTGTTAAAAGTTCCCGGCTCATTCTCTATATCTGTATCCTCTCCCAGCATAGCGCAGGAACCGCCGATAGGAAGAAGCTTCAGTGAATATCTGGTGCCGCCTTTCTCGAAACTGAAAAGTCTCGGTCCCATTCCCAGAGAAAACTCGGTAACCACGATCTTATTCAGTTTTGCAAAAAGAAAATGTCCCAGTTCATGAAAAAGAATGATCGCACTGAATATGACGATTGCAATAATAATTTTCAATCTACCACCTGCTTTCAATCCATTGATAAGTTTCTTTTTCTATTTCCAGTATCTGATCCAGATCCGGCTCCTTTACTACTGTATGTCTGCTCATAGACTGCCCGATAATCTCATAAATATCCAGAAAACCAATCTTTTTCTGAAGGAATTTACGGACTGCCAGTTCATTTGCCGCATTAAAAACTGTAGGCATACTGCCCCCTGCCTTTGATGCTTCAATAGCCATAGGAAGGCCTTTAAATGTCTTCCTGTCCGGTTCCTCAAATGTAATCTGTTTCAGCATATGGAAATCCAGTCTGTCACCTTTTAAGAATCTCCTGTCCGGATAACACAGGGCATACTGGATCGGAAGTCTCATATCCGGAGTCCCAAGCTGTGCGATCACCGCACCATCCTGAAATTCCACCATAGAATGAATAATACTCTGCGGCTGCACCACAACCTGGATATGATCCAGATCCACATCAAAAAGCCATCTGGCTTCCATCACTTCCAGCCCTTTATTTACCAGAGTTGCAGAGTCTACTGTGATCTTCTGTCCCATCACCCAGTTCGGATGCTTCAGAGTATCTTCAAGCGTTACCTTCGCCAGATCTGCAGTGGTCTTTCCACGGAAGGGACCACCGGATGCAGTGATCAGAAGTTTATGTATCTGCTCTCTCTTCTCTCCGTGAAGTGCCTGAAAGATTGCACTGTGTTCACTGTCTACAGGCAGGATCTGTACACCAAACTGCTTTGCAAGAGGCATGATCAGATGTCCGGCTGTTACCAGTGTTTCTTTATTCGCCAGCGCAATGTCTTTGCCTGCGAGGATTGCTTCCATCGTAGGTCTGATCCCTATCATTCCCACAATAGCAGTTACCAGAATATCTGACTCCTGCATTCTGGCAAGCTCGATCAGACCGCCCATCTGACTTACGATCCTTACATCCAGGTCCTGTACTCTTATTGCCAGATCTCTGGCTGCTTCCTCTTTCCAGACCGCAACCAGTTTAGGATGAAATTCCCGGATCTGTTTCTCCAGCATTTCTACATTACTTCCTGCTGCAAGACCAACTACTTCAAGGTCATCATTTGCACGGACCACATCCAGTGTCTGTGTTCCGATTGAACCTGTAGAACCCAATATCGCTACTTTTTTCATATAGTACCTCATTTCAACATTCCATCAGTCTGAATACCAAAATACCATCAGACCAACTGTTAAATAATATCAGCTATTCTATCTCTTAATATCTGTATTCTGCTCAGATTTCGATCATTATAATAGAAAGAAAATAAATAACCGGTGCTGTAAAGATCACACTGTCAAATCTGTCAAGAATACCTCCATGTCCAGGAATCAATTTTCCATAATCTTTGATTCCCTGATTTCTCTTAATCGCTGAGGCAGCCAGATCACCAACCATGGAGATCAGTGCACCTACAGCACAGATCACTGCATATTCCAGCACAGGCCCCTGAGTTGCTGTTGCATAGATTACGCCCAGAACTGCTGCTCCCACTACACCGCCAACTGCACCTTCTATAGATTTCTTAGGACTGAGGATCGGTGCCATTTTATGCTTACCGATCAGCATACCCACGCAATAGGCACAGGTATCACATCCCCAGGAGCACAAAAAGATCAGCCATACATGGAATTTACCTCCAGGAAGGCATCTTGTAAGATAGATAAAAGACAGCATCACCGCCACATAAACAATTCCAAACAGCGCCGGCATTACCTGCCCTGCTTCATATGCCGGATATGTGAATACATAAACAAACATGATCAGTACAAGTCCAAAAATAACTGCCAGAATACCATATCTTTCAAAATCAAGCAAGACAGCAAAATAATAAAGTACTGCCCCTGCATACCCTGCTGCTGCCAGCAGATTTATCTTCTCATCCTGCACCTTCATTACTTTATATAATTCTCTCATCCCAATGAGAGAAACTGCAAGAAGTGTAAAAAACAACACATATCCACCGCTTATTATGGTAGCAAGCGCAATGATCACAAGCAGGATTCCACTTAAGAGTCTTGTCTTAAACATCTGTTACTCCTCCTTAACTCCACCGTATCTTCTGTCTCTCTGATTATATTTCTCAATAGCCTTGACCAATTCCGCTTTATTAAAATCAGGCCATGCCACATCTGTGAAATAAAACTCTGTATAAGCCATCTGCCATAACAGAAAATTAGAAAGACGTAATTCTCCACTTGTACGGATCATCAGGTCCGGATCAGGAATCCCGGCTGTATCCAGATAATTATCAAAAACATGTTCATCTATTTCCTCTGGTTTTACTTTTCCATCAGTTGCATCCTGCGCAAGCTTGCGGATACCTCTTATTATTTCATCTCTGCTGCCATAATTTAATGCAATCTGAAAATATATCTCATCGTATTTCTGGGAATATTCCTCAAGACGCACGATACTGTCCTGGATGTCCTGGTCAAAGGCAGAAATCTCACCGATCACACGGACCCGCATTTTGTTCTTATCTGCCAGTTTGATACATTTCTTAAGATAGCTGCGAAACAGCCTCATCAGGCCATCCACTTCTTCCCTGGATCTTTTCCAGTTCTCTGTGGAAAAAGCATACACTGTTACATATTTAACTCCCAGTTCTTTCATATGATCACAGACTGTTTCCAGATTTGCGCAGCCCTTTACATGACCATAGCTTCTGGGCATTCCTTTTGCCTTGGCCCAACGTCCATTGCCATCCAGAATAATGGCTATATGATTTGGTACATTCATATTCTTTTGTTTCCTTTTCTCGTTCTGTTATATTTTATTTACTCTTCACCTGCATCATCTCTCCGATATTCCTGATGACAGAATAAACAATAAGAGAGCCCGCATGATGGAGCTCTCCTCTTGGTTTCCCTTATACGGTCATGATCTCTTTGCTCTTTGCATCCACTGCCGCATCAACTTCTTTGATGTACTTATCTGTACTCTTCTGGATCTTATCTTCCAGCTCTTTGATCTCGTCCTCAGATACATCCTGCTTTGCAAGTTTCTTAAATGCATCATTTGCATCACGACGGATATTGCGGACTGCAACCTTGGCAGCCTCACCTTTTTTCTTAACATCCTTTACCAGTTCTTTACGGCGTTCCTCTGTAAGTTCCGGAAATACAAGACGGATCACCTTACCATCATTACTTGGATTTAAGCCAAGATCAGAAACAAGGATTGCTTTCTCGATTCCTTTGATCAGACTGCTTTCCCATGGCTGGATCTGGATCATACGTGCTTCCGGAACAGTGATGTTTGCCACCTGCTGTAACGGTGTCGGAGCTCCATAATAATCTACTGTAAGTTTGTCAAGGATATGCGGATTTGCACGTCCTGCACGGATCGTAGCCAGTTCACTCTCAAGGCTCGCCAGTGTCTTTTTCATTTTCTCTTCATATTTCTGAATTCTTTCATCCATTAGGTTAGTCTCCCTCTTTATAGTTTTTGTATTATACTCTGCGGTTGCCATGAACCACAATATACTCATCCCTTATTCAAATTTTATCTTTACACAGTAATCTTTACACAGTAACCTTAGTACCGGCAAATTTACCGTGTACTGCATTAATAATGCTGTCTTTCTCATCCAGTGCAAATACCAGCATAGGCATCTTCTGTTCCATGCACATGATAGATGCAGTCAGATCCATAGCAGCAAGCTTCTTTGCAACTACTTCTTCAATGGAGATTTCATCGTATTTTACTGCATTCGGATTTGTCTTCGGATCACTGTCATAGATTCCGTCAACAGCCTTTGCAAGAAGGATGGCTTCTGCTTCAATTTCTACTGCACGAAGTACTGTAGCTGTGTCTGTAGAGAAGTACGGATGTCCTGTACCTCCTGCAAAAAATACGATCTTACCCTGTGCAAAGCTTGCTTCTGCTGCATCCTTGGAATAAAGACTTGTAAATGCACCGCATACAAATGGGGTGAAGATCTCTGTTTTTAATCCAAGATATCTGCAGATATCAGATACATAAATACAGTTCATAACTGTTGCAAGCATACCTATCTGATCTGCCTTATTTCTGTCGATCGTCTCACTGGTACGTCCTCTCCAGAAATTACCTCCGCCGATCACGATGCCGATTTCCAGACCTTCTTCAGCTATGGCTTTAATCTGCTTTGCAACTTCAATGACAGTTGCCTCATCAAATCCGGTCTTTTTCTCCCCGGCAAGTGCTTCTCCGCTTAATTTTAATAATACACGTTTCATAGTAACACTGTCTCCTAAAATTAATTTTATCGCAGATAACAAAGGTTATATGCTATACAGCCTCTGTTACATTCGTATTTTTATTTTACCATATTCCGGCAACAATTTCATTACCATTTTCATCAACAGTAGTAGAAACTGTAAAATTACTGTAATAATGGAATCCTGTCTTGCCAGTCTCCGGGTCATCTTCATAACTGCTACCCTGAGGAGATCCGCATGCACCCTCCAGTGCATCCAGAGGCTGTCCGATATACTGTTCAGCAGTAGAGATCATATCTTCACCATTCCCCGGATTTTCAGTGCCTCCGCCATTTCCGTTATCATCCGGCTCAGTGGTATTGCCTCCCTCTCCATTATCACCGGAATTATCCGCACTACTTCCATTGTTACTATTCTGATCATTACTGTTATTTCCATTTGAAGAATCAGAACTGTCTGAAGAATCTGTGTCACTGCTGTCTGTAGAATCAGAATCACTGCCCATTCCCAGACGTTTCTTTACAGCAGCAAGAGTAGATACTTCTTTCTTTGTTGTACCTGTCAGATATTTTGCATAAGGAATGGCATCCTCATCTGTTCCATCCATACATAATGTGATCTGAGAAATAGTTCCCAGCGGAATATCCCTGAAAAAACACTCATTCTTATCTTCGTCAGTATATGTGATACGGATATCATAAGATGCAACACTCTTAACAGTCTGCTGTGTATTTGCTGTCTGCATATAATAAAGTGCTTTATCTTTATCCGCCAGGGTGAACATTCCGTTAATAAGATCATCCCCCCATCCATCATCCTCATCGTCTTCATCATCTGAACTGTCTTCATCCACATGTGCACGAATATAAAGTGACTGGATATCATCCCCTGTGTTATTTACAAATACCACCTTGGATGCTGTGGATGATTTCTCTCCCATCACATTCTTTATATCTTCTGACTGCTGCATATCTACCATATCCACTGCTTTGGTAATCTCAGGCGTGGGAGTAGGTGTCGCCTCTGCAACCTTTGGCTCCTCTGTCTGCTTCTTTCCACATCCTGCTGCCGCTACTGTCATTACCAGCAGGGCTGCCAGCATTAAATAACGTTTCTTCATAATATATTCCCTCCTATATCCGGAATATCTTTTCCCTTTTCAATATTTCCATTTTTTCAATTTCCTATTATTGCAGAGTATAGAAAACTTGTCAACCAAGCCCCTGATAATTTCATACAATTTTTAGACTTTTCTGTGACAGTTTTCTGAAATTGTCTTTATTATTGCACAAAAGGAAGCATCCCCTGTAATCTCCGAATGCTCCCTTTTCCTGTTAATATTCTTTCTCTTTTTCTTTTTTCTATTCTGCAAGCTTCACCAGAATATCCACACACTCTTCTTCTGATAAAACTGAAGTGTTCAGACAGATATCATAATTCTCCATCTTTCCCCATTCATGTCCTGTATAGAAATCATAATAATTTCTTCTCTGGCAGTCTTTATATGAAATCCTGTCAAGTGCCTCTCTCTGAGAAAGATTTTTATTTTTCTTGATCCTGTTAATGCGATCCTGCATATCAGATGCATAAATATACACCCGAAGCAGATGATTATCATCTTTCAGAATCTGATCAGCACATCTTCCTACAAAAACACAGGGACCTTCCTGTGCCAGACGTTTCACAGCTGTTTCCTGAGCATGAAACATTTTCTCAGGGATCGTCAGACACTTTCTGTCCTCTGGCTCTTCAGACATCATTACTCCTATAGAATAGAGAAGGCTGTTTTTCTTCTTAAATTCATCTATGATCTCCTGGCTGATTCCATGCTTCTCTGCTGCTTTCAGCAAAAGTTTACTGTCATAAAAGGGGATTCCCATCTTTTCTGAAAGCAAGGCTGCAATATGTCTCCCACCGCTTCCGTACTGTCTGCTGATCGTAATTGTTTTCATAAGGGCACCACTCCTTTCAATTCATCTGCCTGAAAACCGATTGTTATTTTTTTGTTTATTCACATTATAAAAATTTTCGAATATTTTTGCAATATCAATTGATATTTTCATAACATTTCACAAATTTAAAGTGATGAATTTAGTAATATTGTTAATAAAGATTTTTAACCTTAAAATCTCTCTCCGCTTCTCTTCTCTGATCTTTTTTTGCAATATCCTGTCTCTTGTCGTAAAGCTTCTTTCCACGGGCCATACCGATTTCTACCTTTACCAGGCTGTCCTTGAAGTATACTTTCAGAGGAACAAGCGTTAATCCCTTCTCTTTGAGCTTTGCTTCAATCTTATTGATCTCATATCTGTGAAGCAGAAGTTTACGGACTCTGAGCGGATCCTTATTAAAGATATTCCCTTTTTCATAAGGACTGATATGCATTCCGTAAATATAAACCTCTCCGTTCTCCACACGTATAAAAGATTCTTTTATACTACATTTTCCCATGCGCAGAGATTTTACCTCTGTTCCTGCAAGAGCGATCCCGGCCTCATAGGTATCCTCTATAAAATAATCATGAAATGCCTTTTTATTATTGGCAATCAGCTTCATTCCTTTTTTCTTTGCCATAATATCCTCCAAGCCATTTTTTAATTTTCTTCGTCATTATCCCAGACATCAGAAACTAATTCAAAATCTACAGTCTTAAGCATCTTATCTGCGTCTGCTACGCGGACACGGACTTTATCTCCCAGTTTATAAACTTTTTTTGTCATATCACCGCGAAGTTCATAACTCTCCTGATCAAATACATAATAATCATCTCTCAGAGTGTTAACATGGACCAGTCCTTCTACAGTGTTTGGAAGTTCAATATAAAGACCCCATCCTGTGACACCGGAGATAATCCCCTCAAACTCTTCTCCCAGATGATAGGACATATATTCTGCCTTCTTCAGCTTGTCTGATTCACGCTCTGCCTCATCTGCACGGCGTTCGCATACGCTGGACTGTCTGGCAACTTCATCCAGGATTTCTGCATAATGTTCTGTCCTGCCCTCACGCATCAGTCTTCCACGCAGGTTATCCTTGATAATCCTGTGTATCTGCAAATCAGGATAACGTCTGATCGGCGATGTAAAATGGCAGTAATACTTAGCCGCCAGACCGAAATGACCGCTGCATTCTGTAGTGTATTTTGCCTGTTTCATGGAACGCAGTACCAGACGGCTGATCATCGCTTCATTTGGAAGCCCCTCAATCCCTTCAATGATCTGCTGGATTTCCTTTGGAGTGATCTCTGCTTTTGCCTTCTGCACCTTTACACCCTGATTATGAAGCAGGGTCAGAAGACTCTCCACCTTTTCAGGATCCGGATTATCATGTGTTCTGTATACAAATGGTATTTCTTCCGTACAGTATTCCTGAGCCACAGTCTCGTTAGCCATCAGCATAAAATCTTCAATAATCTTCGTTGCCACATTTGCTTCATATGGCTTTACATCAATGGCTTTTCCTGCTGCATTAAGTATGATCTTACTCTCAGGGAAGTCAAAATCAATAGACCCTCTGTGATGACGGCTGCTTCTCAGAATTTCTGACAGTTCTTTCATCATAAAGAACATCGGCACCAACGCCCCATAGCGTTTCTTTACTTCTTCATCTGTATCCTCAAGAATGTTCTTCACATCAGTATAACACATACGTTCATCCACATTAATCACTGTTTCTGCAATCTGATGAGAAACAACTTTTCCTTTTTCGTTAATATCCATCAGACAGCTGAGTGCCAGTCTGTCCTCTCCCTGATTCAGGGAACATATTCCATTGGAAAGACGTTCCGGAAGCATAGGTACAACACGGTCTGCCAGATAAACACTGGTTCCACGTTTCAGAGCTTCTTTGTCAAGAGCACTGTTGTACTGCACATAATTACTTACATCCGCGATGTGGACTCCAAGATGATAAATATCGCCCTCTTTTGTAAGAGAAATAGCATCATCCAGATCTTTGGCATCTTCGCCGTCAATAGTGACTGTCTGCAGGTGTCTCAGATCCAGCCTGCCGTCTCTGTCTGCATCCAGTACATGATCTGGGACACGCTGTGCCTGTTTCATTACTTTCTCCGGAAACTCGCTTGGAATCCCAAAGCTCTTGACAATTGCCAGGATATCTGTGCCCGGTGTACGGATATTTCCCAGATTCTCTTTTATCTTTCCCTCAGGATTCCTGTTCTTTGAGCCATAATCTGTGATCACTGCGATTACTTTATCACCATTTCTGATTCCTGCTGCTTCTTTTCGCGGAATAAAAATATCCTTGGAAAATTTGGGATTATCACTGATCACAAATCCGAAATCTCTGTTCAGCTGATAAGTTCCCACTATTTCCGGCATCCCCCGCTCCAGAATCTTGACAACCACACCTTCCTTGCGCTTGCCTTCTTTCTGGGCATCTCTGATAATAATTCTCACTTTATCCTGATGCATGGCAGTGCCTGTATCAGATTCAGGGATAAAAATGTCCTCGTCCTCCCCCTCAATCTCTACGAAGCCAAAACCTTTCGGATGACCAATGAAGGTTCCCTCTGCCTGAGTTCCTTCAAGATATTCTTCCTTATAACTGTCTTTATCCAGAAAATCTCTGTTTCTTCCGCGTTTTTTCTCTTTGGTTTTATCTTTGGTTTTATCTTTCAGTTTATCTTTCTTCTTTTTTCCGTAATCTGCTGAACCGTATTCTTC
>CAKSAW010000030.1 GCA_934437695.1 uncultured Blautia sp.
TTTCCTCTGATCGTTATATATTTAGGTTCAAAATCATGCTCAACATCAATTCCGAACTGACTCTTCGGGAAATCACGGACATGTCCGTTAGAAGCTTCCACATCGTAATTTGCACCGAGAAATTTCTTTATTGTCTTCACTTTTGCAGGTGACTCCACTATCACCAGATATTTCGCCATGCTACCTCTCCTAGTCGTAATCTGTTATTCTTCACTCTGTTTTCTATAGAACGTGTCCGAAAACAGTATGTGAATCACAACAATAATCTTAATTCATCTGTCTTTTACATAATAATGTCTCCCGCTCTCTCTTATGAGTCCCCGCAGTGTCAGTTCCACCAGACAATTACTTACCTGCGCAGGTGAAAAGCCGGTTTTTCTCACAATATAGTCGGGATTTTTTGGTCGTAAATCGAGACAACTATACACCATATTCAAATCTCTTGCAAGTCCTAAGTTATTTTTTTCCTCAGTTTGTATTTCTTTTTCCGATGAAATCCCAAGTTCCTCCAGAATTATCTCCGGACAGTATGCGATCCCTGCTCCATCATAGATCAGCTTATGACAGCCTCTGCTAAGAGCATCTGTAACTGCCCCCGGAATAGCATAAACCATCTTTCCCTGCTCCAGTGCAAATCCTGCAGTGATCAGAGAGCCGCTGTTCTCTTTTGCCTCTACTACCAGAACTGCATCTGACAGTGCACTGATAAGCCTGTTTCGCGCCGGAAAATGCCAGGAAACCGGTCCTGAACCCAGTGGACATTCACTTATGATTCCTCCATTCTCCCACAGGATCCTCTCATACAGTTTTCTGTTTGATTTTGGATAACATACGTCAACACCGCTTCCCAATACCGCAAATGTAGGCATCTTTCCTTCCAGTGCACCCTTGTGTCCTTCTGAATCAATACCAAGAGCCATTCCACTGATGATCTGAACTCCTGCCATGCTCAATATTTTTGCATACTGAAAGGCCTGTATCCTTCCATAAGGACTGCACATTCTGGCACCGATCACTGCCACAGTTCTTCTGTCCGGATCAGGAAGTCTGCCTTTTACAAAAAGCTTTGAAGGCATAGACGGATACTGCTTCATTACCTGTGGATACTCCGGATCTGTTTTTTCAATACAGCGGATCTGTGTTGTACTGTATTTTTCCGTATAAGCCTTTCCCACATCAATACTTTCCATATAACATACCTCACTGACATCTATTTTATAACAAAATCTTTGTCAAACACCCTGTACGAAAGTGCTTCGCCTATATGATGACTGGCAATAATCTCTTCCTCATCCATATCTGCAATTGTCCTGGCTACTTTCAGAATCCTGTGATAGGATCTTGCGCTGAATGCGATTTTTTCAAAGGCTCTTGCAAGAAGTCTGGATGCACTGTCTGTAAGAGGACAAAATTTATCAATCTGGCTGCTCCTGAGCTGTCCATTAAAGCTTATTTTCTCTTCCTTGTATCGTTCCTCCTGTACTTTCCGTACCTTTTCCACTCTTTTTCTGATCACTGCAGACATTTCTCCCTTTTTTCCACAATGTAGCTGGGCAAAAGAAACAGGCGGCACTTCCGTACTGATATCGATCCTGTCCAGAAGGGGACGGCTGATTTTTCCCATATAATGTGAGATTTCTCCATGTGTGCAGGTGCATCTGTTTAAATCCGGATAATAACCGCAAGGACAGGGATTCATAGCCGCACACAACATAAAATCCGCCGGAAAACTATAAGTTCCGCTGGCTCTTGCTATCTGGATCACTTTATCTTCCATGGGCTGACGCAAAAGTTCCAGACTTGCCCTTGAAAATTCAGGCATCTCATCAAGAAAAAGTACCCCCTTATGTGCAAGAGTAATCTCTCCTGGTCTTGGATTACGACCCCCTCCTGCTATTGCCTGAGGTGTACTCGTATGATGAGGACTGCGAAATGGTCTTTCATTGATCAACGGATGTTCTCTTGAAAGAAGTCCTGCAATACTGTAAATCCTGGTAAGCTCCAGTTTCTCTTCAAAACCTAACCCCGGCATTATTGTGGGAAGTCTTCTTGCCATCATGGTCTTACCTGCCCCGGGTGGTCCCATAAGGAGAATATTATGAAATCCACTGACTGCGATCTCTGCTGCTCTCTTTGCCCCTTCCTGTCCCTCAATATCTGAGAAATCCATTCCCCTGTCCTCATTTATAATAGAAGAAATTTCTCTCCCTGCTTCCATTTTCAGATAAGGTTCAGGATTCTTAAGACACTCCACAAGTTCCGGAATATTTTTTACTCCCGCCACCGGTACATCCGGAACCAGTCTTCCTTCTTTTAGATTCTCATACGGAACTACACAAAATCTGCATCCAAGACTTCTGGCACACAATATAACAGGCAGTATTCCGGATATTCCATGAATTTCTCCATCAAGTCCGATCTCACCGGCCATCATAACCCCACTGACAACCTTAGGATTGATCATCTCAAAAGCAGCCAGTACTGCAGCTGCTACCGGTACATCAAAACCTGCTCCTTCTTTCTTCATATCTGCAGGGGCAAAATTAACAGTGATCCTCTTTGGCGGAAACTGATAACCATTATTCTTAAGTGCTGTACGCACCCTGTCCTGCGCTTCTTTTACCTGAGCAGACGGAAATCCTACCATAATAAAAGAAGGAAGTCCATTACTTACATCAGCCTCTACCTGCACAGGACATACCTCTACCCCAAAAATTGCAGCTGATAATACACTTGCAAACAAATATAACTCCTTTCTTCCTGCATAAATCCCCCTGGATATTTATGCACGATCACATATTCAATTTTCGCATTTATATTGGGAAAGTTTTCAGAAACATTTCAGAAATCAGATTTGAAAAAGATTACCTTTTATAATAGTCCATTTTGCTCCAAATTGCAATAGTGCATTTTGTTCTGTTTTATACTTTTTTCACAATGTGGTCATGGAAATTTTTTCGGATCATGATTGGGTTCAAAATACATAACAGAGAGGTGGATCATATGAAATTTCAACGTATTCAGGATTTACGGACAGATGCTGATCTGTCACAGAAGCAACTCAGTGAGATTCTTCACATCAGCCAGCGTTCCTATTCACACTACGAAACTGGATCGCGCAATATTCCCATTGAAATGCTGATCAGACTGGCAAATTATTATGACATAAGTGTTGACTATCTGATAGGACGTACTGATAAAAAAGAAATGAATAAATAAGTACTGGTAAAAATATAAAAGGATCCCTGCAACTTTTAATGTTACAGGGATCCTTTTATATTTTTCTTCTTATATATTGTTACAGTTATCCTCTTATCATAACAGTGTCTGCAGAAGGATGGACCTTTGCCCCCTCTGCTTTTGTTTTTGTCTTAACATTTACATACAGATGTCCATTATCAAAGGTAAGATAACCTTTTGCCACATTCCCGAGAGAATCTGTAAAAGAGAATCTTGACGCATTTCCGGCTACAGATTTCTTTACAGTTGCCTGACAGGTGACCGTTTTTTTCTTATTCGTCTGTGAATAAGTAAATGTAACTGATTTCTGGCTAAGCTTCGTGATCTCGATCACAATTCTGCCGTTTTTACTGTGCCAGCTTCCCAGATACTCATCCGGGTCAAAAGCATATGCTCTCTCCAGGGCAGGTGTAGGAGTCACTGTAGGAATCGGCGTGGGGATCGGTGTAGGCGTAGCTGCAGGTGTGGGCGTTACAGTAGGAACACTTTCCAGTACCGCCAGCGCTTCAGCTTTTCGCTGTTGTCTGTCATCCTCTCTTCTCTGCCTGAGCAACAGAGTCCCGGCAAGTATAAGAAGGATAAACAAAATGATCACAACTATCAGAAGCTTTATAAGCCTTTTTTTCTTTTTGTTCCTTTTCTGATCGTTCATTGCCGACAAATCTACGTCTCCTCTTTTGTTTCTTATTCTTTTCCGTCCCAGCAATATGTACAGAGTTTACAAGGGGAAATTCCGATGGAAGCCTTCAGATCATCCAGTCTGTGGAATTTCAGAGATGTGAAATTCAGTTCTTTACGAATATCCTCCAGCATCTCTTTATAATTTGTTGAATTAGGATCTGCATAATCTGCCAGGATCTTGTCACTGACATTCTCTCCCTCACGTTTTGCGATCACACGTCTTGTGATCAGGTCCATTTCTGACTTGGAACGTGAGAAATTCAGATATTTACAGCCATACAGAAGGGGTGGACACGCAGGACGGATATGTACTTCCTTTGCACCATTTCCATAAAGGAATTCTGTTGTCTCTCTTAACTGTGTTCCACGTACTATAGAGTCATCGATCATAAGAAGACTCTTATCCTTGATCAGTTTGTGTACAGGGATCAGCTTCATTCTTGCAATAAGGTTTCTCTGGCTCTGCTGTGTAGGCATAAATGATCTGGGCCAGGTTGGTGTATATTTTATAAATGGGCGGGCAAACGGTACTCCGGACTGATTGGCATATCCAATGGCATGGGCAATACCGGAATCCGGAACACCTGCTACAATATCCGGATTTACTTCTCCCTTGTCTCTCTGGGCAAGCATATCACCACAGTGATATCTCATTTCTTCTACATTCACTCCCTCATAAGTAGAAGTCGGATATCCGTAATATACCCAGAGGAATGAACAGATACGCATCTCTTCCCCCGGTTTCTGAAGGGTTTCCACACCGTCAGGAGTCACAGCAACAATTTCTCCAGGTCCCAGTTCTTTCAGATCTTCATACCCCAGATTAAGATATGCAAAGCTCTCAAAAGATACACAGCATGCATCTTCCTTCTTTCCTACGATCAGAGGAGTTCGTCCCAGGCGGTCACGTGCAGCCAGAATACCCTTAGGTGTCAGAAGCATCATTGTCATAGATCCTTCAATCACCTCCTGGGCATAACGAATGCCCTCGATCATGTTATCTTTCTGATTGATCAGAGCAGCTACCATCTCTGTAGGGTTAACACTTCCACCACTCATTTCAAGGAAGTGAGTACATCCATTCTTAAAACAGATAGCAATTAACTCATCCATGTTGTTGATCTTTCCAACTGTGGTAATTGCAAAGTTTCCAAGGTGAGAACGTACCAGAAGTGGCTGCGGTTCATTATCTGAAATACATCCGATTCCTAAATTTCCTTCCATTTCACCGATGTCACCGTCGAATTTCGTTCTGAATGGTGCATTCTCAATGTTATGAATGACGCGGTCAAAGCCACGTTTCTTATCATACACTGCCATTCCGCCTCTGCGTGTTCCCAGATGGGAATGATAATCAATTCCAAAAAAAAGATCCAGAATGCAGCTGGATTTTGATGCTACTCCAAAAATTCCACCCATTATTGTATTCTCCTTTTGTTCATCATCTCCGGACAATTTCTGCCCGTTTTCTGGAGCGTATTTAAGGGATCAGCTCTGTAAAAAGCCTTTTTTAAACACGCTCTAATACTTTTTTTTCATAATAGCTGTGTTTAATAAGTTATATCGCACAACACTACCCATTATATAGAACAGGATTTTAGAAGTAAAGAGTTTTATCGCCTGTAGAACCAACCTCTTTTTGGGGGCTGCTTACAATTTTTGGATATTATTATTTCTTTTCTTTTATAATACCGGTTCTGTATGCGTCCAGTAACTGGATCAGTTCCTGGATTCTTTCTTTTAAAGCATGTCCTGTATCTGTATCACCTACAAGCTGACGTCTGGACATGTAGCTGACTGCCACACGATTTGATACGATATCTGTCTCCTTTGCCACAGCATCTGCTTTGGAAGTGAACGGCTCATGAGCAGTAAGATTCAGTCCATAGGAATTGTAGATCAGCGTATATCCGGCAATTCCGGTAACCTTTCTGTATGCTTTTGAAAAGCCTCCGTCAATAACAATAACCTTACCATTACATTTCACAGGACTTTCTCCGTCACTCTGATGTACAGGCACATGTCCGTTAATGATATGTCCCTTCTCAGGATCCAGACCAAATTCACGGAGCATATTATCTACCACTTCTTCCTTCTCCCAGAGACGATAATATGCATTTTTCTTTTCCATATGCGTAGAGGAATCTTCTATAAAATAACGCTCAAAAGTACTCATCTTGCTCTTTCCAAACAGTGGAGAATTCGGTGCAGCCCATATATACCACATGATATCTTTGCCTTTCTTCTGTTCCTCTTTTTCCATAGAGTAAAAGGCACGGCGCACATAGGCTTCAAGCACATCATACAGTTCTTTTCCCTTGTAGCTTTTGCCATAAATCTGCACTTCCCTGAATGTTCCGTCTTCATTCAGCGGAATACTTCCATGGAAGAGAAGATTGCCATTATATACCGTATAAAGACCACCTTTATCCAGAAGTAAACGGATATGATTCTGCAGCTTCTCACAGTTTCGGAATGCAGAGGCCAGTTTGTCCATAACCTCAGCCTCTCCCTCCGTAAGCTCATAAGGATGTTTCCAGTCAATGGTAGGAAAATTTCTGTCACGAAGTGGATATTCTTTTCCATCAGGCAATGTAATCGTGCCCTTTTCAGGATTGATCCTGTGCAAAAGTGCTCTGTCCTCCATCTGGAATTCCCTGTGTCTGCGCACCAGTTTCCCTTCCAGTTTAAACTGGATAACAGCAATGGCCTTGTGCATTTTCTTACCCAGTTCTGCCTCAAGGATGTTATACTCAGAAGCGCCCTTCATAGCAAATATCTCGCAGGGATCATCTTTATATGCCTCCATCACAAAGGTTGCCAAAGGCAGCATATTGATACCATATCCATCCTCAAGAATATCCAGATTTCCATATCTGATACTGTTTCTCACTACTGTGGCAATACAGGCTTTCTGTCCTGCTGCAGCCCCCATCCAGACTACATCATGATTCCCCCACTGAATATCCAGAGAATGATACTGCATCAGACGGTCCATGATAAAGTGAGGAGCAGGACCTCTGTCATAAATATCACCGAGAATATGCAGATGATCTACAACAAGACGCTGGATCAGCTCTGCCAGTGCAATAATAAAATTCTCTGCACTGCCGATCTGGATGATCGTATTTACGATAGAATCGTAATATGCCTCTTTATCAAGAACCTCCGCTTTCTCCGTAATAAGTTCCTCTATCACATATGCATAATCTGCAGGAAGTGCTTTTCGTACCTTAGATCTGGTATACTTTGAAGCTGTTGTCTTACAGATTTCAATAAGCCTGTAAAGGGTGATCTTATACCAGTTTTCCATATCTTCTTCTGTATCCCTGATCAGATCCATCTTCTCACGTGGGTAGTAGATCAGGGTTGCCAGGGAACGCTTATCACTGTTACTTAATGTATGGCCAAATACATCATCTATCTTCTTTCGCACAGCACCGGATCCATTCCTCAGTACATGGGAAAATGCCTGATACTCTCCATGGATATCAGACATAAAATGCTCTGTTCCCTTTGGCAGGTTCAGAATAGACTGGAGATTAATGATCTCCGTAGATGCCTTTCCTATAGTAGGATAAATCTCTGCCAGTCTCTGTAAATATCTTAATTCCTCTTTTCTCATATTCATCTCCCATTATTTATATTCTCAACCTGTAAAATCAAATAGAGACATCTGATTTGACTGCGGAATATCTCCAAATAATTTCAGATCATCCATCAGATCGATCACTGTTTTGCTGACCTTGGTTCTGTCGCGGAAATCATCCTTTGACAAAAATTTCCCCTGTTTCGCAGCATCTACCACAGCATCTGCTGCCTTATCTCCAAGGCCATCGATTGTTGCAAGTGAAGGCATCAGTCTGCCATCTACGATCTGGAATCTCTGTGCCTTGGCAGTGTACAGATCAATGGGTACAAACTCAAAACCTCTTGCATACATCTCCTGTACGATACGCATATCTTTCAGAGTATCCAGTTCCTTCTTTGAAGCAGAATCCCCTTTCTTGCGTATTTCTGCCATATAATATTCCAGACGTTCCTTACCCATACACATCAGTTCATAAGAGAACGCTGTAGCACGGATACTAAAATATGCAGCATAATATGCCAGGGGCTGAAACACTTTATACCATGCGATCCTGTAAGCCATCATAACATATGCCGCAGCATGGGCTTTAGGGAACATATACTTAATCAGCTTGCAGGACCAGATGTACCAGTCCGGCACATCATGTTCCTTCATAGTTGTGATCCACTCATCACGAAGTCCCTTACCTTTACGTACACTCTCCATAATCGTAAAGGCAAGACCACTCTCCACACCTTTTCCAATAAGATAGATCATAATATCATCTCGGGTACAGATCGCAGTGGAAATCGTAGCAGTACCATTCTGGATCAGTACCTGTGCATTTCCCAGCCATACGTCCGTACCATGGGAAAGTCCTGCAATACGGATCAGATCAGAGAAATATTTCGGCTTTGTATCAATAAGCATCTGCATGGCAAAATCAGTACCAAACTCCGGGATTCCCAGACAGCCAAGCTTACACCCTCCAATGTCTTCCGGTTCGATCTTCAGTGCTTTTGTACTTGCAAACAATGACATGACATCCCTCTGGTCCAGGGGAACCTCCCTTGCACTGATACCAGTCAAGTCTTCCAGCATTCGGATCATGGTCGGATCATCGTGTCCCAGTATATCAAGTTTCAGCAGGTTTCCATCAATAGAATGATAATCAAAATGTGTGGTGATAATGTCACTGTTCACATCATTGGCTGGATGTTGGACAGGTGTAAACTTCTCAATTTCCTCACCAACCGGAAGTACGATAATACCTCCGGGATGCTGTCCTGTTGTACGGCGGACTCCTGTACATCCCTGTACAATACGGTTGATCTCACAGTAACGCTTATGCACCCCACGTTCCTCAAAATAGTTCTTCACATATCCAAATGCCGTCTTCTCTGCAAGAGTACCAATGGTTCCTGCTTTAAATGTCTGCCCCTTGCCGAAAATAACCTCTGTATATCTGTGAGCATTCGCCTGATATTCACCGGAAAAGTTAAGGTCAATATCAGGCTCCTTATCTCCTTTGAACCCAAGGAATGTCTCAAAAGGAATATCAAATCCCTCTTTTTTCATCTTTGTTCCACATTTCGGGCATATTTTATCCGGCATATCGCATCCTGCCATACCAGCAAACTGTTTTACTTCCGGAGAATCAAAATCACTGTATTTACAGTCAGGATTCGGGCAAAGATAATGGGGTGGCAGAGGATTTACCTCTGTGATACCTGACATGGTAGCTGCCAGAGAAGACCCTACAGAGCCTCGGGATCCTACCAGATATCCATCCTCATTTGACTTCCATACCAGCTTCTGCGCAATAATATACATCACTGCATAACCATTGGAAATAATAGAATTCAGCTCCCTGTCCAGACGGCTTTCCACGATCTCAGGAAGAGGATCTCCGTACATTTCATGTGCTTTTGTAAAACAGATATTCTTCAGATCCTGATCAGAATTCTCAATGACCGGTGGGAATTTATCCGGATGGATCGGAGAGATCTTCTCGATCATATCAGCAATTTTATTTGTATTTGTAATAACAACCTCTTCTGCTTTCTCACTTCCAAGATAAGCAAATTCTTCAAGCATTTCCTCTGTGGTACGCAAATACAACGGTGCCTGATCATCTGCATCTGAGAAGCCGTTTCCTGCCATAATAATCCTTCTGTAAACCTCATCCTGAGGGTCCATGAAATGTACATCACAGGTTGCAACTACCGGCTTCTTAAACTGTTCTCCAAGCTTGACGATCTTTCTGTTTATTTCCTTCAGATCTTCTTCTGAGCTGATCATATCATGCTTATCATCAGCAATCATAAATCTGTTATTTCCAAGAGGCTGTATTTCCAGATAATCATAAAAATTCACCAGTCTGGCGATTTCAGTATCCGGTGCATTTCTCAAGATTGCCTGATACAGCTCTCCTGCCTCACATGCACTTCCTACCAGAAGCCCTTCTCTGTACTCTTCCAGTACACTTTTGGGCACACGGGGACGTCTGTGATAATATTTCAGATGAGACTGACTTACCAGCTTATACAGGTTGATACGCCCTGTTTCATTTCTGGCAAAAATAATCGCATGATAGGTAGGCAGCTTCTTGATCGTGTTTGCTGAAACTGCTCCCTGTTTATTCATCTCATCCACATCAAGAATATCCCTGTCTGCCAGCATCTTTACGAATTTCACGAAAATCTCCGCAGTACATGCTGCATCATCCACTGCACGGTGATGATTTTCCAGAGAAACACCCACTGCTTTCGCTACTGTATCAAGTTTAAATCTGTTCAGAGCAGGAAGCAGGAAACGGGCCATTCCCACTGTATCTACATAGGTAAAATCATGGTTTATCCCCAATCTGTCACAGTTTTTCATAATAAATCCCATATCGAAATCAGCATTATGCGCGACCATAACCGCTCCTTTACTGAATTCCAGGAATTTAGGAAGAACCTCTTCGATAACCGGTGCATCCATAACCATACTGTCATTGATACTGGTCAGCTGTTCAATACGAAACGGGATCGGTACCCTGGGATTTACGAATGTAGAAAACCTGTCTGTGATCTCACCATTCTCTACCAACACTGCACCAATCTCAATGATCTGGCAGGTCAGTGAGGAGAAACCTGTTGTCTCAATATCAAAGACCACAAATCTGCCATTCAGCTTCTGCCCTTTTCCATTAGTCACCATACCCTTTAAGTCATCTACCAGATAAGCTTCCATTCCATAAAGGACTTTAAAATCTGAATCCTTGGGTACACATCCTCCCCATGCATCAAAACAGTGGTTTGCCTCAGGAAATGCCTGAACAACACCATGATCTGTGATCGCAATAGCAGGATGTCCCCATTCACAGGCACGTTTTACCAGTGACTTGGCATCTGTGACACCATCCATATCGCTCATCTTTGTATGGCAGTGAAGCTCCACCCTTTTCTGAGGACTGGTATCTACTCTGGCAGTTGTAAAGTTGGCAATCTTCTTAATCCCGGCTATAGATGCAATGGTAAGTTCACTGTCAAA
>CAKSAW010000031.1 GCA_934437695.1 uncultured Blautia sp.
GGCCAGGAAGTAACTATGAAAGACAGAAAAGCTACTCTGGCAGACGGTACGATTGCAGGTTCTGCAACCTGTCTCTTTGACTGTATGAAGAGCGTTATCTCCATGGGAGTTCCGGAAAGAGAAGCAATCCTTGCTGCAACTGCAAATCCGGCAAGAAGTATCGGGATTTATGATGAAGTGGGATCACTTACACCTGGAAAACGCGCAGATATTGTTCTGACAGATGAAGAACTGAATATTGTAAAAGTGTTATAAGAAACAGAAGACAAGTGATATAACATCATAGAAGGAAAACAACTATGACTAAAAAAGAGATTTTGGATGCAATCCATGGGAAGATGATTATTTCCTGTCAGGCAGTAGAGGGTGAGCCCTTATATGTAGAAGAGAAATCGATTATGTATCTGATGGCCCGTGCTGCAAAGCAGGCAGGTACACCGGCAATCCGTACCAGCAGTGTTAGAGATGTGATTGCAATAAAAGAGGAAACAGGACTTCCTGTCATTGGTCTGGTAAAGATCCAGTATCCCGGATATGAGGGATATATCACACCTACCATGAAGGAAGTAGACGAATTGGTAGCAGCAGGTTCTGATGTTGTAGCACTGGATTGTACACTTCGCAAGCGTGGTGACGGAACAACGGTCAATGAATTTATTGCTCAGATCAAAGAAAAATATCCGGATATTATCCTTATGGCAGATATTTCAAACTACGAGGAAGGTATCAATGCGTGGAAATGCGGTGTGGATATCGTAGGAACAACTATGAGCGGTTATACAGATTACACATCCAAAAAGGATGAGCCGGATTATGAACTGATGGAAAGACTTGTAAAAGATACAGATATTCCTGTTATCGGAGAAGGCAAGATCCATTATCCGGATCAGGCAGTAAAAGCACTTAAGACAGGTGTATGGTCGATCGTTGTAGGCGGAGCGATCACCCGTCCGCTGGAGATCGCACAGAGATTCCAGGCTACTATCAACGCAGATAAGTAATCTGTCAGTCTGTTGATACAGAAGATATTACAGTTATGAAAGTATAAAAGAAAAGAGGGTGTATCGTTATGATCACACCCTCTTTTCAGACACACTCTAATATATGCTTGACACGTAACAGTGGATGTGTAAGACTCTTATTATAATTACAGGCAATATGAGAAGAAAACAACGATCTGTTTTCTGATATTGTGGATTATAATAAGAGTTTTTTTATACATTTTAAAACAGGAAAGGAAAGAAAAGAAATACAAATGAAATTACTGATCGTACGTCACGGAGATCCGGACTATAGCATAGATTCCCTGACAGAGAAGGGGTGGAGAGAGGCGGAGTTTCTCTCAGAGCGATTAACAAAACTGGAGATCCGAGACTTCTATGTTTCACCGCTGGGAAGAGCAAAGGATACTGCTTCTCTTACTTTGAAGAAGATGGATCGCACAGCCACAGAATGTGATTGGCTGAGAGAATTTGACATTCTTATAGATCGTCCGGATGTTACTGATATGAAAAAGACCCCCTGGGACTGGCTGCCTCAGGACTGGACAATGGATGAGAGATTTTATCAGTATGATCACTGGTTTGAAAATGAGAGAATGTTGGCCTCAGATATGAAGATGCATTATGACTATGTGACGGGCAGGTTTGATGAGATTCTGGCAGAGCATGGATATGTGCGAGAAGGTCATTATTACAGAGTTGAGAAAGCGAACAATGATACTCTGGTATTTTTCTGTCACTTTGGCCTGGAATGTGTACTGCTCAGCCATTTACTCAGTGTATCCCCAATGACGCTGTGGCATGGATTCTGTGCTGCTCCCAGCTCTGTGACAACCATCAATACGGAAGAGAGAAGAGAAGGTATCGCATCTTTTCGTATAAGTGCATTTGGTGATATTTCACATTTATATGCACATGATGAACCATCTGCATTTGCAGCCAGATTTTGTGAAACATATGATAACACAGATGAGCGTCATGACTGATCACAGAAAGGAAAGTTAAATATTGATATCAAAGACAATGAAAACGATTCTGCATGCAATTTCCTATGGAAATATAGAGGTGGATGCGTCCAGAAAGCTTGCAGATTTAAAGAAACTGGATGCTATGAGGATTTTTGTGAAAAAGCTGGATGCAAAGGTTTATAACGGAGAATATGAGGTGCCTATCCGTTTATATTTTCCTACAGAAGAGGCAATGCAGGCAGGGATCGTAGAGGGGAATACATTTCCGATCCTGCTGTTTTTCCATGGAGGCGGATGGGTAACAGACAGTGTGGAGAACTATGACCGTATTTGTTCCAGAATGGCACAGGCCACTGCGCATATTGTAGTTTCTGTGGAGTACAGACTTGCACCGGAACATAAGTTTCCGATCCCTCTTGAGGATTGTTATGCGGCAGCCAAGGCTCTTTATACAAATCAGCTGATCTTAAACACAGATCCTGAGAAGATCACCATCATTGGTGACAGTGCAGGGGGAAACCTGACAGCAGCAGTATGTCTGATGGCAAGAGACAGAGGTGAATTTACACCGCGCCGCCAGATTCTTATTTATCCGGCACTTGGAAATTGTTACACAGAAGAATCACCTTACAGATCTGTGCATGAGAATGGCAGTGATTATCTTCTGACAGCAGTGAAGATGGAAGATTATATGAATTTATACCAGAGATCAGAAGAAGACAGACAGAATCCGTATTTTGCACCGATCCTGGAGGGAAATCTGAGAAATCTTCCCGAAACTCTGATTCTTACAGCAGAATATGATCCTCTCCGCGATGAAGGGGAAGCATATGGAAGTAAGCTTCAAGATGCCGGAAATTATGTAGAGGTATACAGGATCCCGGGAGCATTCCACGGATTTTTTGCGCTGGGAATCAAATTTTTTCATGTGCAGGAGAGCTTTAAATATATTAATGAGTTTTTGAGTAAAAGTTATGAGAAAATCTTGAATTGAAGCATAAATATAGGATGAAGCGGATGATATTATCTGCTTGATTCGGAGAAAAAGAAAGCAGGGAAACTATGGATACAGGGTACTCAAGATGGAGAAAACTGGATAATGCAGCATTGGCTTTTCCTATGGTATCAGGAGAGAATGACACCAGAGTATTTCGATTTTACTGTCAGCTGAAGGAGATAGTTGATGGAGAATTACTTCAGACAGCACTGGATCAGACAATGGAGAAATATCCTTTGTTTCAGGCGGTCTTAAGAAAAGGGCTGTTTTGGTTTTATCTGGAGCGCAGAGACATTAAAGCTGTGGCAAAACAGGAAACAGAGGTGCCATGCAGCCAGCTGTATATTCCAGATAAAAAGTCGTTGTTATTTCAGGTTACTTATTATAAAAACAAAATCAATTTTGAGGTATTTCATGCATTGACAGATGGGACTGGAGCCATGCATTTTTTACAGGAACTGGTACAGAATTATCTGATCCTGGCTCATCCGCAGGCAGGACTTCCACGGATGGAAACAGCAGAAGAGATTCTGCGGGGAGATCAGGCGGAGGACAGCTTTTCCCAGTATTATTCCTCGGATATACCCAGGGATAAAGAGAAAAAGCAAGCTGCTGTGAAGCTGAAAGGAGAGAAACTGCTTCATTCAGATATGCAGATCACAGAGTTTGGGATTCCTGTGGATGAGATCCATGCAAAGGCGAAATCCTATGGTGTTTCTATCACAGTACTGCTTGCAGCTGTGCTGCTGTGTGCGATTCATGAAGAAATTCCAAAGAGTCGTCAGAAGCGTCCGGTAACATTGATGATTCCTGTAAATTTAAGAAATTATTTTCCGTCACAGTCTATGGCGAATTTCTTCGGATGGATAGAGGTGGGCTATACTTTCTCAGATCAGACAGTGTTTACAGAGGTTCTTCAGTCAGTGAAAGATCAGTTTAAACGGGAACTTGATAAAGAAAGAATAGCTATGCATATGAATGGATATGTGCGGCTGGAGAAAAACCTTCTGGTGCGTGCAGTGCCGCTGGCTGTGAAGAAATATTTCCTTATGGCAGGTGCAGAGCTGGGCAGCAGAAGTATTACTGCTGTGTATTCCAATATTGGTATTGTGCGTATGCCGGAAGGATATGAGGAGTTTATTGAACGTTTCGGTATTTTTGCAAGTACCAATACGCTGCAGATGTGTTCCTGTTCTTACGGAAATGAGATGATGCTGGGATTAACTTCAAAAATATCGGGTAACAGTGTTGAGAGGAATTTCCTGAGGATCCTCAAAGAGGAAGAGATCACATGCAGGGAAGAGCAAAATGATTTTCCGGGCTGTACAGAGGAACGGAAACTGATGAAAAAAGAAAATCAGAAAATACTGCAGGGATTTAGCTTCCTCTGCCTTTTGACAGCAGTAGTCTGTGGAATGATCAATTATTTTATGACAGGAACCCTGAACTGGTTCTGGTTTGCAGGAGCAGGCTGTGTCTGTGCGTGGCTGGTGGTAATGGTAGCATATTTCAAAAGAAGAAATATTCTGAAGAATGAGATGTGGCAGCTTCTGATTATAACTGTGATCGCTGTGTTGTGGGATAATCTCACAGGCTGGCGCGGATGGTCTGTGAATTTTGTTTTTCCAATAGGAGTGATGGCAGTGCTGATCTCAGTTCCTGTGATCGCAAAGATCTGCAGACTTGCCAGAGTGGAATATCTGTTTTACCTTATTCAGGCTTGTCTGGCAGGCTTCATTCCTGTTATTCTTATCTGTACAGGAACAGTAACTTTTCAGTATCCTTCTGTGCTCTGCGCAGGGATCAGTTTCATTACTCTTGCAGGACTGTTTATTTTCAGGCAGAAGGAAATGCGCAGGGAGTTTCATAAGAAATTCAGAATGTAATGTTTAATGGAATGGCATTGAAACACACTCTGGAACAGAAAGTCTGAAAAAGTATAATTGATTAGAAAAGCCGTATTTCAACATGATCTTAACAGTTGAAATACGGCTTTGTATATTATTATAACTGCTCAGGCAGTTATCGGATTATGAACAGGGGATCATTCATCAAAAATAGTAACGATCTCTCCATCCAGAATACGGTTTGTATTCTTAACAGCACAGAAGTTTCCGCACATACTGCAGGTATCTTCTTTCTCAGGTTTGGCTTCTGCACGGTAACGTCTTGCTTTTTCAGGATCCATACTGAGTTTGAACATTTCTTCCCAGTCAAGACGTTTTCTTGCTTCACTCATCTTGTAATCCCAGTCTGCTGCTCCAGGGATTCCTTTTGCAATATCAGCAGCATGAGCTGCGATCTTGGCTGCAATGATTCCCTCTTTTACATCATCTGCATTTGGCAGGCGGAGATGTTCTGCAGGTGTTACATAGCAGAGGAAGGAAGCGCCTGAATATGCTGCGATGGCACCGCCGATCGCGGAAGTGATGTGGTCATAGCCAGGAGCAACATCTGTTACAAGTGGTCCAAGTACATAGAAAGGAGCACCGTGACACAGTGTTTTCTGGATTTCCATATTAGCTGCGATCTGGTTCATTGGCATATGGCCAGGTCCTTCGATCATAACCTGTACATCTTTATCCCAGGCACGTTTGGTGAGTTCTCCAAGAGTGATCAGCTCCTCAATCTGGGCAGTGTCTGTTGCATCTGCCAGACATCCCGGACGGCATGCATCTCCAAGGCTTAATGTGATATCATATTCTCTGCAGATATCCAGGATCTCATCAAAATGTTCATAGAACGGATTTTCTTTTCCTGTCATTTCCATCCATGCGAACATAATAGAACCGCCTCTGGAAACGATATTCATGAGACGTTTATTCTGTTTGAAACGTTCTGCAGTTGCACGGTTCAGACCGCAGTGGATAGTCATGAAGTCAACTCCGTCTTCTGCATGCATACGAACGATATCAATCCATTCTTCAGAAGTGATCTTGCCAAGTGCTTTGTGATAATATACTACTGCATCGTAGATCGGAACAGTACCGATCATTGCCGGACATTCAGATGTAAGTTTGCGGCGGAAGCTTCTGGTATCTCCGTAAGAACTGAGGTCCATGATTGCCTCTGCACCCATTTCTACAGCAGAATGTACCTTTTTGTATTCCATATCAACGTCTTTCCAGTCTCTGGAAACACCTAAATTTACATTGATCTTAGTGGTCAGTTTCGCACCGACACCACTTGGGCTGATACTTTTATGGTTTTTGTTACAGGGAATGATAACCTGTCCCTTTGCGATCAACTCTCTTAATTCTTCCACGTCAAAATGTTCTTTTTCTGCTACGATCTCCATCTGTGGTGTGATGATTCCGTGACGTGCTGCGTCCATCTGTGTTGTATACTGTGTCATTTTTTCCTCCTTGCCCTGCACTGTGGGCTACTGTTTACTGTACATATTTATAGCAATTTATCCTTATCCTTCACACTCTGCTGAACTGCCCTGGGTGTGTTATTTTATGGAATTGCAACTGTACAGTAACATGATAAATGAACTGCGCCTCCTGCATACAGCAGGGACTTGCACCTGCGCATATTCGTAAGTTTTTTTAGTAAACTACTGAGGTGACAGAGAGTGGTGCCCCCGGTCTGTCGTGGTAATGCTTAAGATAGGGAGTGATATATGACAATATATGGAAGTAAATCATCCGAAAATCAGAAATAAAAAAGGAAAAACTGCAATACGCCAACAAGCATATTGCAGTCCGGAAGAACTATAACTTTCCCTACGTTGGCATTATCCAAATCAGGTTACGGGTTAAAGCAATACAGCTTACTCTCAGCCTGTTTATACAAGCACCCCTTGTCTTAATTATATATATTGTAGCATTCTGATATGGGAAAGTCAATAGTATCTGTCTGTTTCTGGATAGTGATAATCGGGTATGATATTTTAGTAAGAACATGCTTATACTAAAGACATATTATAAACCTTGGCATCAGAAGTCCATATTTTGTTTTTCATTTTTTTGTTGGCAATTACTTTAATGCCATACCTGGTATTTTTCTTCATTCCGGTAAGTGTGAAGGAAGTAGAAGTTGTTGTTTTTACTTTTTTGAAAGAATTATTTCCCGGATATTTTACGTAAATACTGTAATTATCAGCACCTGCAATTCTGTTCCAGTTTACGGTCATAGAGTTTCTGGTATTGCCTGCTTTCCGAAGTACGACTCCGTTGGAAATATATCTGTCTGTTGAGGTTGAACTTACATAGCGCTTATTTCCCAGGACCAGATAAGGATAAATCTTCACTTGATAAAAAGTGTTTCCTGATATCGGGATGGTAAAGGAAAATCTGGTGTTGAAATACTTTGTTATACGCTTATGAGCTGCAGAACTCTGGTATACAACTTTATATCCTGTAATTGAATTGGACGGATTTACAGTCTGCATATTAAAGGTGTATCTGTTGTTGGAGGTTGCATATGAAGATTTGATCTTCACAGCTGAATAAAGAGTTGTACATCCTACAGTTCGTGTGGAAATTGCATTGCCTGATGAATTCAGTGCTGTAATCTTTACAACATAGGCAGTACCTGCTTTTAATTTATTGATCTTAATCTTGTTACGGGTATTTCCCACATAGCCGAGAAAACGATAGGAAGTGGAATTTAAACGGCTCATATTGACTGCATATTTGGCAGCATTTGCAACAGGAGTCCATTGGATACTTATAGAATTCTCAGCAGCGGCTGTCTGGCTGATACCTGACTGGGCAGTAAGGGAAGCTTCAGCAGCCTGTGCATCAGAAGAGTCAATATCTGGAATATGGGAAGTATCTTCCTGAGTAAGCTCAGCAGACTGTTCAACAAGCTGAAGCTGAGCGGTTGCTGCAAATGCAGGTGTGACAGAGGACAGTGCGAGAACTGTGCTGAGTATGATACCTGTTATTGTTTTTTTTATACTTTTTGTTTTCATAGAAACCCTCCTTTTGGTGCAATAAAAAAGCCCCGTTAATGTTATAGGTATCATAACATAGCGAGGCTGTGATTTTGTAATTTTCTGTTGATGACAGCGTTTATTCATCCCATCCGTCATACATACGGATATTCACCTGGATATTTCTTACAATATCACCTTCAAGCAAGTCCAGATCGGATTCATCTGAGATTGCAGGAAGATCCATTTCGTCCTCCATTACTTCTGCGTAGATCCAGTTGTAAGCTGCCTCATTTGCATTGTCGATCGCGTCATCGAGGGTATCCCCCTCAGCCTCACAGCATTTCAGATCTGGAAAAAATGCTTTGTATCTGCCATCTTCATTTTTTCGGAAAACTGCAGGATATATAAATTTCATTGGTAAAACCCCTTCCTTTAGCGTGATATATTTTTCTGTATTTTGTTTACGTTTGCACTTAGAATAGTATATAATACATTCATATATTCATCAAGAATAAAAAGAGCTTACAGAGAGGATTATTTTATGCTGACAATAGAGATGGACAATTTTGATCTGGGTCAGATCTGCAGATCCGGACAGTGTTTTCGAATGGATCAGATTGGAGAAAACCGTTACAGAGTAATTGCAAGAGATAAATATCTGGAACTGACTCAGGAGAGAGGCATTGTCAATTTCTTTTGTGCAGAAGAGGATTTTATATTTTTCTGGATCCGGTATTTTGATCTGGACTGTAATTACAGTGAATATATAAATATGATCAACCCAAGAGACAAATATCTGACAGCTGCGGCTGAAATGGGAAATGGGATCCGTATCTTGCAGCAGGATCTGTGGGAGATGATCATATCATTTCTGATCTCCCAGCAAAATAATATTACAAGGATCAAAAGATGTATTGAAAATATCAGTCGGAAATTTGGTGAGAGAAAAGTGAGCAGTACAGGTGTGGAATACTATGCTTTTCCAATGCCCCAGGCTCTGGCTGCTGCTACAGAAGAACAGCTTCTGGAATGTAATCTGGGATACAGAGCGAAATATGTGCTGGATACAGCCAGAAAGGTTACTTTTGGTGATATATCTCTGGACAGTCTGTATGATATGACATATAAAGCAGCGCGAAAAGAACTTCTTAATTTATATGGAGTTGGTGAGAAAGTAGCAGATTGCATCTGCCTTTTTGGACTGCATCAGCTGGATGCTTTTCCTGTAGATACGCATATCCGTCAGGCACTGGATGCTCATTATAAACGGGGATTTCCCAACAGACGTTATAAAGGGTACAGAGGTGTGATGCAGCAGTACATATTTTATTATGAACTGATGAAGTAACTATTCAGTCATGGGATTCTATATGAAAATGTCGAAGTTGATTTTCAATAGAGTCTGATTCGGTGCTGAATAGTTACTTGATAAAAAACATATAAGGGAGGTATGTTATTATGGAAATCGGAGCAATGTTAGATGAATTAAGAGAGAAAGCACTGAAAGATCGTAACATCTGGCAGGAACTGATGGATACCAGAAAATCAGAACACCCGCTTGCTGCCTTCTGCGCAAAGTGCCGGGAACTGGGATATCAGATTTATGAGATGGATCTGATCACAGCCGGAGAAGAATTCTATGCCACTATGCGCAGAAGTACAAACGGAGGCGGAGAGAATTCTCCGAAACTGGCAGGAGAAGACGATTTTTATGAACTCTTCTTTGCCAGCCTGGAGGATTAACTGTCTACACCATTTTTTTCACAGATATCATTCAGACAGCACCTGTCACAGTAAGGCTTTGTGCGTGCTGTACAGACATCGCGGCCGTGATTGACCAGGCGGTGACAGAGATCATTGCCTTCTTCGGGTGGAATGATCTTCCATAAAGCCATTTCTACTTTCTTGGGTTCTTTCATATTATCGACCAGACCGATGCGGTTGGAGAGACGGATGCAATGGGTATCTGTCACAATCGCCGGTTTGCCGAATACATCTCCCATGATCAGATTGGCACTCTTTCTTCCGACTCCGGGAAGCTTCAGCAGAGCATCAAAATCTTCGGGAACATTGTCATGATACTGTTCGTGGAGGATTTTCATACAGGCACTGATATCTCTTGCCTTACTCTTACCCAGACCACAGGGACGTACGATTGCTTCGATATCTGCAACATTTGCATTTGCAAGAGCTTCTACAGTAGGGAACTTTGCATATAGATTCTGTACAACTACATTTACTCTTGCATCTGTGCACTGTGCAGCCAGACGCACACTTACCAGTAATTTCCATGCATTGTCATAATCCAGAGTGCAGTCCGCATCCGGATATTCCTTTTTTAACCGCTCAATGACCTCGAGGGCCAGTTCCTGTTTTGTCATAAGTGTTCTATCTCCATTTTGCTAATATTTTATGTTTGTTTTTCCTCTTATTCCGAATGAGTTACCGTTTACTCCGTTCTCAGTAACCCATATGACACTATAATAACACAAATAACACCCTCTTGCATTTCCAATTTCCCTATATTAAAATAAAACCAACCATTGTAAACAAGAGGGAAAAGAATGAAGG
>CAKSAW010000032.1 GCA_934437695.1 uncultured Blautia sp.
GAAGCTATGCTGAATACTTCCTTTGACTGGAACGGAGCACGTGAGCCATACATCCTGGCTACAGAGAACGATGTTCTTAACGGACTTGGAATGATGTTCATGAAACTTCTTACAAACAGAGCACAGATCTTCGCTGATGTTCGTACATACTGGAGCCCGGAGGCTGTTAAGAAAGCTACAGGATATGATCTTGAAGGCGTTGCTAAAGAAAACGGTGGATTCCTGCATCTGATCAACTCCGGTGCTGCATGCCTTGATGCTAATGCACGTGCTAAAGAAGCTGATGGAACACCGGTTATGAAACAGTGGTGGGATATTACAGAAGAAGACCAGAAAGCAATCATGGAAAACACAGAATGGTGTATGGCTGATAACGGATACTTCCGTGGTGGCGGATACTCCAGCCGTTATGAGACAGTTGCTCAGATGCCTGCAACAATGATCCGTCTTAACCTTGTGAAAGGACTTGGACCGGTTCTGCAGATTGCTGAAGGATGGACAGTAGCTCTTCCTGAAGAAGTATCTGATAAACTCTGGAAACGTACAGACTACACATGGCCATGTACATGGTTCGCTCCAAGATGTGATGGCAAAGAAGGACCGTTCAAGACAGCTTATGATGTAATGAACAACTGGGGTGCAAACCACGGTGCAATCTCCTACGGACACATCGGTGCAGACCTTATCACAATGTGCTCTATGCTGAGAATCCCGGTATCCATGCACAATGTTCCTGAGAAAGATATTTATCGTCCGGCAGCATGGAATGCATTCGGAATGGATAAAGAAGGTGCTGACTTCAGAGCCTGCAAGAACTATGGACCTCTTTACAAATAATAGAATAAATTAATAAAATGAAATAATAATAATAATAAATCCACTGTTTTATCAGCAAAATGCGATAGACAGTGGATTTATTTTAAATTCTTTTTTGAGTGGTTTTATATATAATAAATGCGGCACCTGCCGAATGACAGATGCCGCATTTATGAATATATATTATGTGTATGCGTGTGTATAGTATTTGAGGCGTTAATATTTACACTGTAAATATTAACAATTGATTGTCAATTATTATTTATTTGCGAAGAAAAGATAAAGATTAAAATCAGTCGTTGATCACAACGCCTTTCTGAAGCATAATGTTTGCATACAGAGCTTTTTCACTTGTAGAGATAATGCAGTATGCAGTTTTAGCTTCATCATAGAATGCAAAACGCTCGATATTTCCAACAGCCTTATCGCCACGCTCATCATGTTTTGCTATGATTTCTTTGTAAGTATCCCAGATAGGTGTTTCTACAGTGTCACCAGGCATTACTTCCATAAGATTTACAGGATGTTCTACATATGTATCCAATGGGAAGAGCTTTAAGATTGCATCAAGGATTTCAGGTACGCCATGTCCGTCGCAACGGATTGTAATCGCATTTTTTCCCATAGACTCAACCGGGAAGTTGCCGTCTGCGATAACAAGGCGGTCGCTGTGGCCCATTTCACATAAAACCTTGAGTAATTCCGGTGATAAAATTTCAGGAATTCCTTTTAACATATTCATATTCTCCTTTCAAAAAAGAATTTCCACAGATAAAAATCTATGTAACATCTATAGAATAGTTTAGTAGGACAAATAAGATTAATCAAGGCAATATTTTACAGAAAAAGTGTAAATTTTTATGCTTTTGCCGGATAGGGGGAAGGGTTATTCAGAATGGGGAGAACAGTGTCATTTCAATTATGTAAGGTTCACAAAATCTTATAAATATGGTATTATATTAACATCAGATAACAGAGGATGCAGCGAGTATCTGAAGGATTATGAGGCATTGAAATGCGGGGCAATGCCAAAGCTAATGGGGGATAAAAATTTAATATGTACAAGATATTATTGGTGGATGATGAAATCCTGGTCAGGGATGCGATCAGGGAGAACATTGACTGGAAAGGTCTGGACTGCGAGCTTGTGGGGGATTGTGAAAATGGCAGACAGGCTGTAGAATTTATTCAGACGCATGAAGTGGATATTGTATTGACAGATATCTGTATGCCATATATGGATGGTATGGAGCTGAGTGAATTTCTTCATGATAACTATCCGGATATTCTTATTGTGATATTCAGTGGTTTTGGAGAATTTGAATATGCGAAAAAAGCAATACGCTATAATGTGAGCGAATATATGCTTAAACCTGTCACTGCATCTGAACTGACAAAGGTGATACGGAATATGAAAGAGAAACTGGATTCCAGAAAGAAAGAACAAAGGAAAATGGAATCTCTTGCACAAGCTTCTCAGGATTATCATAAAAATGCAGACATTATTAGGTCAAAGGCACTGGAAACTCTTGTGAACTGTACCAGAGACGTACAGGTAAGTCTTCAGGAACTGAAGAAGCTGGGAATTTGTTTTGACTGTTCCAGTTACAGAGTGGCTGTTTTTGATATGGATACCTATTCGGAATTATATCAGGTTGATATGAATAAACAACAGGAAAGTGCATTGATGGCATTTGTACTTTTTAATGTAAGCAATGAAATTTTAACAAAAGAGAAGGCTGGTGTTGCATATCAGGAAGGCAGCAATCGTGTCTGTATTATATTTACAGGCAACAAGTCAAGAGAATTTGGTGCAAAAATACATAGTATCTGTCAGGAAATTCAGCAGAAAGTAAAAGAAGTAATAGGGATTGAGACATCTATAGGGATCGGAAGCTGGGTCAGATCTCCTCAGGATCTGATTTATTCCTATAAACTTGCTGAGAAAGCTCTCCGTTATCGATATCTTCTGGGCGGTAGTCTTCTTTTTGATATGGAAGAGAAGAAAACTGACAACAGTATCAATATTGTAAGAGAACTGGAAATTCTGACGGATGAGATGAAGGCAGGAAACAGACAGAAGGTAACTGAAATTCTGGAGGAGATAGAGAATGAGATAAAGGGTGCGCTGGTAGAGAAAAGTTATGCCTGTATTTATCTTCAACAGGTGATCCGTGCCATCGGAAATACCTGTCAGTCTTTGAGTGATGATCCTGAGGAAGTCATTGCTCAGAGAGAGAAGCTTCTGAAAGATGTTTCCCAGGCAAAAACTTTTGACAATGCAGCTGTACTTGTAAAGCAATATGCTGGAAATGTATTTGAATCCCTTCAGGATCTTAACAGTTCCAGTGGACAGAGACAGGGAATGCTTGCAATGGATTATATCCAGAATAATTATATGGATACAAACCTCAGCCTGAACAGCATCTGTTCTTATCTTAATATCAGTACCAGTTATTTCAGCACTATTTTTAAGGAGATGACAGGGGAGACATTTATTGAGGTACTTACCAGGACCAGGATGGAGAAAGCTAAGGAGCTGCTGGAAAATACAACAATGAAGAATTATGAGATTGCTGAGAAAGTGGGATTTTCGGATCCCCATTATTTTGGGATCTCCTTTAAAAAGATGACAGGAAAAACGCCTACCGAATATGCAAGGGAGAAACGTCGATGAAGGGGAGTGGAATGACCGGAAGGATTCCTTCAAAATTTAAAAGTATCCAGAGCTCGATCTTCTGTGCAGTTTCAATCCTGGTATTAAGTGCAGTTCTGGTTGTGACACTGGTATCTCTTCGATATACGAATTCCTCAATTTATGAGAATTCTGTTATGTATACACAAACGATCATTAAACAGCTGAATCAGAATATAGATTCATATATCAGTTATATGGATAATATTGCATCTGTGATTGCAGGAAGCGGAGATGCCTATAAATATCTGTACAGAGAGAATGTACATGGTTCCACAGAGGACGAGAATTACAGTGCTTACAGGCAGCGCCTGGTGGAGCAGTTTAAGACCATCCTGAAAGGAAGGGATGATATCAGAAATATCGGAATTGTCCGGGCGGATAAGAACAGTCCGTCTTTATTTGACAATGGAGTATCTGTGAGAAATGCATATTTGGATCTTAATACACAGGCATGGTATGCAGACGCAGTGGGAAAATACGATCAGTATAATCTCACATCTTCTCATGTGCAGAATGTGATAAAGGGTGAAAGACCATGGGTGATCACACTCAGCAGAGGAATCCGCAATTATACAGGAACAACAGCAGATGACGGAGTTGTTTTTCTGGATCTGAACTACAGTGCCATCAGTGAGCTTTGTGCACAGAGCAGTATGGGCGATAAGGGTTATGTTTTTATTCTTGATCAGGATGGAAATATTGTTTATCATCCCAGACAACAGCAGCTTTATAATGAATTGCAGACAGAGAATATTTCTCTTGTTATGAATGCAGGATCAGATATTGTAACTGTGGGAAAGGGAGATGATGAAAAAATTTATGCACTGTCTCATTCTGAAATCACAGGATGGACGATCGTAGGATGTATGAATATGTCTGAACTTCTCAGAAACAGCAGACAGACAAGAAGTATCTATGTACTTGTGGCATTGGGGCTGATCATTGTAGCACTTCTGATCTCAAGTGCGATCGCCCGTAATATTACAATGCCGATCCAGAAGCTTCGTGATTCCATGAAAAGTGTTCAGAAGGGGAATTTTGATATTGAAGATATTGAAGTACTCACAGACAATGAAATAGGAAGTCTTACCCGGTCATTTAATGTGATGACCCACAGGATCCGTGAGCTGATGGAACAAAATATACAGGAGCAGGAACAGAAACGAAAAATAGAATTGAAAGCACTTCAGTCTCAGATTAATCCACATTTTCTGTATAATACACTGGATTCTATTATATGGATGGCTGAGGGAAAGAAGAATGAAGAAGTGGTAGTTATGACAGCTTCTCTTGCAAGACTGCTCAGGCAGAGCATCAGTAATGAGGATGAGCTTGTTACGATCGGGAAGGAAGTTGAATATGTGAGAAGTTATCTTACCATCCAGAAAATGCGTTATAAGGATAAGCTGGAGTTTGAGATAGAGGTGGAACCGTGTATTGCCCATGTTCCGATCATTCGTCTTGTATTGCAGCCAATCGTGGAGAATGCGATCTATCATGGACTGAAGTATAAGGACAGTAAGGGACTTCTTAAAGTTCATGGATATATGAAAGGTGAGAATGTGGTAATTGATATCATAGATGATGGTGTGGGCATGGATGAGGAGACTCTGAAACATATTTATGATAAGCATAAGGTCAATTACCGTTCCAACGGAGTAGGTGTTTACAATGTGCAGCAGCGTCTGGTTTTATATTATGGAAAAGATTACGGTATTATCTATCACAGCGAGAAAGGAAAGGGAACCACAGCTTCTGTTGTAATTCCCGGAATGCAGGAGGGATCCCATGAAAGGTCATAAAAAAGTTTTTATAATGGCTGTTATCCTTATAGCGGCATCAGTGGTGATTTTTATTGGACTTTTGAAACCTGAGGCCACCCAGACTAGAAAATGTTCTCTTATTTATATTCCTAAGATCAGAGATGATACAAATGATTTCTGGACCTCAGTAATATCAGGATGCAGGATGGCAGCAGAGGAATATGAATCAGAACTTGAGATCATGGCGCCTGATAAAGAAGAGAATGTGGAGGAGCAGAACAGGCTTCTGAGAGCAGCAATAGAGAAGAAGCCGGATGCGATTCTTTTTTCCCCGTCCAGTATGAATGCATCTGATGAACTTCTGAAAGAAGCTAAGGATAAGGGGATACGCATTACTTATATTGATTCTTATACAAAAGAAGATCTGCAGGATCTGACTGTTGCCACAGATAATGTGAATGCAGGAAGGATGATGGGAGAATATGCCAGGACATTGCTTGATAAGGACTCAAAGATTGCTATTGTAAGTCATGTAAAGGGTGTTTCTACAGCTGTTGAGAGAGAACAGGGATTTCGGGAAGGTCTTGGTGACTATGCTGAAAATATAGTGGAAACTGTTTACTGTAATTCGCTTTATGAGAAATCCTATGAACTGGCACAGAAACTGATGGAAAAATACCCTGATCTGGAGATGATCGCAGGAATGAACGAATATTCTGCAGTCGGCGTGGGAAGGGCTGTCAGCGACGCAGGAGTGAAGGATAGAATTGATGTAGTCGGTGTGGACTGTTCCCAGGAAGCGATAAATCTTATGGAAATGGGAGTTTATAAGGGAATCATTGTGCAGAAAGCATTTCGAATGGGTTATATAGGAGTGGAAGAAACCATACATATGCTTAATGGGGACGCAGTGGAAAAGAATATTGATTCAGGATGTGAACTGGTCACACCTGAGAATATGTATGACAGTGATATTGAGAGACTGATCTTTCCGTTTGGCTGACTGACGCATTGAGATGGCTGCGTAATATTAAGAATAAAAGAAACAAAAAGGTTAAATATTTCCGGACACAGGACAGGAAATATTTAACCTTTTTTTGGAAGATATTTCATTACAATTATTCGACAGGTAAGGTAAGATATAGAAAGAAAAGAGAAATACAAAGAAACGTAAGGAGGGTGAAAGACTTGGAAAAGTTGAAACAAAATCCAATCGTGAAGAAGCTCGGCCTGAACAGAATCCTGTTAGCATGTATTCTGGTTCTCATGTTCGTAGTCTTCAAAGTAGTTCTGGGAAGTAAGTTCCCTGTAGGTGACAGTATCAAATCTACTTTGAACTATGTATACTTCCTGGGCTTTTTGTCACTTGGAGTAACATTCGTAATTGCCACCGGAGGAATTGATTTCTCCATCGGACCTGTAATGTTCTGCTGTGCCCTGATTTCAGGTTACTGCATGACTTCCTATCATGTACCTTGTGCAGCAGCAATGGTGATCTGTGTACTGATCGGATTTGCATTTGGTATGTTTAATGGTTGGATGGTATCTTACATGTCAGTTCCGCCATTCATCATTTCCATGGCATCTATGAACATTGCAAAAGGTATTGCATCTGTATTCACAAAGACACAGTCCGTCAGCTGGCCACTGGGCAGTGACCCTGTAAACGGATGGTTCAGAAATCTTGTCTCCTATAAGGGATTCCCTGTAGGACTTGTGATTTTCCTGGCAGTAGCAGTGATCTGTGGAATTATTCTTTATAATACAAAACCGGGACGTTATATCCTTTGTCTTGGTTCCAACAGCGAAGCAGTAAGACTTAGCGGTGTTAATACAAAAAAATGGAGAATGCTCGCATATGTGATCTGCGGTATTCTTGTAGGAATCGGAGCAATTTTCTTTGTTGGTGCTTACACAACTGTTCAGCCTGGATACGGCGATCAGTACAACAACGAAGCAATTGCAGGCTGTGTAATGGGTGGTACATCCATGGTTGGTGGACTTGCTTCCATCGGCGGTACAGTAATCGGTGTATTTATCATTTCTCTTCTTCAGCAGGGTATCATGGCATTTGGTCTTGGTAAAGGTCAGCAGATGATCATCACAGGACTTATCGTAATTGTAGCAGTTTATGTCGACGTTTCTGCAAGACGCAGAAAGAACTGATCGGAAGGGAGGATGTAACAATGGGTGAAGTTATTTTAACTATGAAGGACATTGATAAGTCCTTTCCTGGAGTTCATGCTCTGGATCACGTTAATTTCGAAGTGAAACGCGGCGAAGTACATGCTCTTATGGGAGAAAACGGTGCCGGAAAGTCCACATTGATGAAAGTTCTTACCGGTATTTATCAGAAGGATTCAGGGTCCATTACTTATAAAGGACAGGAAACTGAATTCCATAATACAAAAGAAGCGCAGGATGCAGGTGTAGTAATCGTACACCAGGAGCTGAACATGGTAGGTGACCTTACCGTTGCGCAGAATATCTTTATCGGACGTGAGCCAAAGAAAGGTTTCACTATCGATGATAAGAAGATGGTCGAAGATTCCAAGAAGCTTTTCCAGGATCTTAATATCGAGATTAATCCAAGAGAAAAGATGAATAACCTTACAGTTGGAAAGCAGCAGATGTGTGAGATTGCTAAGGCTATTTCCCACAAAGCAGAGGTTATTATCTTCGATGAGCCGTCAGCAGCGCTGACAGAAAAAGAGATTGCAGACTTATTCGAGATTATCCGTGATCTTCGTAAAAAAGGTCTTGGAATCGTTTATATCTCTCATCGTATGGATGAGATCAAGACGATCACTGACAGAGTAACAGTCATGCGAGATGGTGGTTATGTAGGAACACTGATCACAGCAGACAGTACAAAAGAAGACATCATCAACATGATGGTTGGACGTGTCATTTATGAAGATCCTAAGGAACACAGTATGGTTGCACCGGATGCACCGGTTGTTCTTAAGGTAGAGAACCTGAATGCAGGTAAGATGGTTCAGAATGTAAGCTTTGAACTTCGCAAAGGTGAGATCCTTGGATTCTCAGGACTGATGGGTGCCGGACGTACTGAGACAGCAAGAGCACTCTTTGGTGCAGACCCGAAACAGAGCGGTAAGATCTCCATTATGGGAAAAGATGGAAAGCTTCATGAAGTAACTATCAATACCCCGCAGGATGCTGTTAAATATGGTATCGGTTATCTGTCAGAGGACAGAAGAAGATATGGCTGTGTTGTACAGAAATCTGTAACAGAGAATACTACACTGGCAACCATGGAAGAATTTACCAGTGGTATCTTCATCAATAAGTCAAAAGAAAAAGAAGTTTCAGAAAGATATGTCAAAGAACTGGCAACCAAGACTCCAAACTGTGAGCAGCTGGTAGTCAATCTTTCCGGTGGTAACCAGCAGAAGGTCGTTATCGCAAAATGGCTGACCAGAGACAGTGAGATCCTGATCTTTGATGAGCCGACCAGAGGTATCGACGTTGGTGCCAAGAATGAAATTTACAAGTTAATGAACAGACTGGCAGCAGAAGGCAAATCTATTATCATGATTTCTTCTGAAATGACAGAAGTTCTCCGTATGAGTGACCGTATTATCGTTATGTGCGAAGGTAAGATTACAGGAAATATTGATATTTCCGAAGCTACTCAGGAACACATTATGAACAAGGCAACACGGAATATCGATTAAGGAGGAAAGTCATGACTAAGAAGAAAAAAAGTATTTTAAGTGATCAGAGATTTATTGTATTACTGGTTATTATTGTACTGTTTGCAATTTTCTCCTTTAAGAGCAGGGAGTTCAGACAGTATACCACAATCCTGAGTATGCTGGATTTCTCATATTATGATCTTCTGATGGCAATCGGTGTTACATTCCCTCTTATTACAGGAGGTGTAGACCTGTCAATCGGAACCGGTATGGTATGTTACGCATTGATCGCAGGATCTCTGGTAAGAAATAATAATCTTCCGGTTGCACTTGCAATGTTACTTTGTATTGTACTTGGAATCATTGTAGGAGCAGCAAATGGTGTGCTGATCGGTATTATGAATCTGCCGCCATTCCTTGCAACACTTTGTACATGTATGATTACCCGAGGTGCAGGATCCTTATGTAGTGCCACACCTTGGCCGGGACTTACACAGGATGGTGGATGGTTCCATTCAATCTTTAAGATTACAGTCGGAACAGGAAGAAGTGCTTCTCGTTATCCTATCGGTTTCTTATGGATGATCATTCTGGTTCTGTTAATGGAATATGTTCTGAATCATACAAAATTCGGTCGTTATACGATCGCGATCGGTTCCAACAAAGAAGCAGCAGCTCTTTCTGGAATCAATGTTAAATTCTATCATGTTATGGTATATGTAGTATGCGGACTTTTCACAGGTCTTGCAGCTATTGCATATGCAGCAGTTACACCAACTGTACAGCCTGGTACCGGTGCCGGTCTTGAAATGGATGCCATCGGTGGTGTATTCGTAGGTGGTGTTGCAGCAACAGGTGGTTATGGATCAGTAATCGGTACATTAGCAGGTATCTTCGTTATCATGCTTCTGAAAACCGGTCTTCCATATATCGGACTGCAGGCAAACTGGCAGCAGATCATTACAGGTGCGGTTCTTATCATCGCAGTACTGATCGATATCATGAAAGAAAAGAAAGCAGCAGCAAAATAAAAAGTGTCTTAGTTTAATAAGATGCAAAGCAGCAGGGATATGAAACAACAGAGGGCTTCCCGGAAATAGTTCAGCGACAGTATTGTCATATGTGTATTTTGGGGAAGGCGGAACGAGAGGGAAGCTCCTGGGGTATCATCATAAAAACTATATTACAATGTATATTTAAAAGGAGGAATTTTTAAAATGAAAGCAAAAAAAGTGATCGCATTAGTTATGTGTGCAGCAATGGTAGCAGGAATGTCAGCATCAAGCGTTATGGCAGCTGATATGCCGGAACAGTTCAAAGACCTGAAAGCTAACGAAGCTTATGATTTCCCAATGATGGTTAAATCTTTCCAGTCTACATACTGGGATGCAGCTCAGGAAGGTATGAAGAAAGCTGCTGAAGA
>CAKSAW010000033.1 GCA_934437695.1 uncultured Blautia sp.
CACCATCAGCCGCCGACAAAGCTGAAGAATCCAAAGCTGTTCAAGCCTTTTGAAATGTACATCAAAATGTATGGGCTTCCTGCCTATAATGAGATGGATCCTACATGGTTCGTTGCACTGACATATTCCTTTATCTTTGGTGCAATGTTCGGTGATGTAGGGCAGGGATTACTGCTCTTTATCGGTGGTTTCCTGCTTTATAAATTCAAACATATTACACTGGCAGGCATTATCAGCTGCGCAGGTGTATTCTCCACATTCTTCGGATTTATGTTCGGAAGTATTTTCGGATTTGAAGATGTGATACCCGCCTTGTGGCTCCGTCCTATGAACAATATGATGTCTGTTCCATTTGTGGGAAAACTGAATACCGTATTTATTATTGCCATTGGTTTTGGTATGGGAATCATCCTTTTATGTATGATATTTAACATTGTGAATGCATGGAAAGCCGGTGATATCGAACACATCTGGTTCGATACAAACTCCGTGGCCGGTCTGATATTCTACGGATCTGCAGTCATTTCCATTGCACTGATCCTGAAGGGCAAAGCACTTCCGGGCGGAATTGTAATGTTTATCATGTTTGGTATACCATTGATCCTGATCTTCCTGAAAGAACCGCTTACTGCTCTCGTTGAAAAGAAATCAGAGGTTATGCCAAAAGAGAAGGGAATGTTCATTGTACAGGGACTTTTCGAAATGTTTGAAGTCCTGTTAAGCTACTTCTCCAATACCCTTTCCTTTGTCCGTATTGGAGCTTTCGCAGTCAGCCACGCTGCAATGATGGAGGTTGTCCTCATGCTGGCAGGCTCAGAAAGCGGTCATCTCAACTGGGTAGTTGTGATCCTTGGAAACCTTTTTGTATGCGGTATGGAGGGCCTGATCGTAGGTATCCAGGTACTTCGTCTGGAATATTATGAAATGTTCAGCCGCTTCTACAAAGGTACAGGACGTAAATTTGAGCCATTCCGCTCTGTAAAATAATGTAAAAAAATTAAAAAAGAGGAGATTTTAATTATGACAACAATCGCACAGATTATTTTAGCAATCGCACTGGTACTCAGCATCATTCTTCCATTTGGATACTATCTCATCGGCGAGAAAAACCGTGGCCGCTACAAAACAGCCATCGGTGTAAATGCCTTTTTCTTCTTTGGCACAATGCTTATCGCCATCGCAGTAATGTTCACAGGCGCTTCTTCTGTACAGGCTGCTGCCGGAGCTGAAGCAGGTCTTGCAACAGGTATGGGCTACATCGCAGCAGCTCTCGTAACAGGTCTTTCCTGTATCGGTGGTGGTATTGCCGTTGCCAGTGCGGCAAGCGCAGCTTTAGGCGCTATCAGCGAGGATCAGAGTATCCTTGGTAAATCTCTTATTTTCGTAGGTCTTGCAGAAGGTGTTGCCCTTTATGGACTGATCATCTCCTTCATGATCCTGGGACAGTTATAAGATGCAGATGTTTTTGATCAGCGACAATATCGATACCTACACAGGGATGAGACTGGCAGGTGTGGAGGGCGTGGTCGTACACACACATGATGAATTAAAAGATGCTTTGCAGAAAGCCATCTCCAATAAAGAAATCGGAATCATACTCCTGACCGAGAAATTCGGCCGGGAGTTTCCCGAAATTATAGATGATGTAAAGCTTCATCACAAAACCCCTCTGATCATCGAAATCCCTGACAGGCACGGTACTGGCCGCAAACCGGATTTTATCACTTCATATGTAAATGAGGCGATTGGACTAAAATTATAGGCAGGTGTTAACATGACAATTGATGAAAAACTCAGCCATTTTTATGATATCACTGTAGAAGAGGCTCACGCAAAGGCTGCTGCCATTCTTGAAGAGCACAGAGAAACTCTGGAGAAAATGACAGAGGAACGCAAGGCTCTCAGTGAAGAAAACGCACAGGCACAGATCAAAGCGGAAACCGCTAATGCCAGACGTGAGATAAATAAAGCTCTTTCTGCAGAACAGCTCACTATCAAACGTGACTGGACCAAGAAACAGAATGAATTAAAAGAGAAAATCTTTTCCGAAGTGAAAGGACTTCTGGAAGCATATACAAAAACTCCGGAATATGAGAACTATCTGGCAGACAGGATCAGAGAAGCTCTGGACTTCGCAGAGAAAGATGAGATTTCCATCTATCTTTCCCCTGAAGACAGTTCCCTTGCAGAAAAGCTCCAGCAGAAAACCGGTGCCGTGATCCAGATTGCAAAGGACTCTTTCCTGGGTGGTATCCAGGCAACGATCCCGCAGAAGAATATCCTGATCGATCATTCTTTTGCAGGAAACTTCGAGGCAGCATACAAAGAATTCAAGTTTGACGGAGGACCAGAACATGAGTAATACAGGTATTATCTACGGTGTCAACGGCCCCGTCATTTATCTGAAGGGGGACAGCGGATTCAAGATTTCCGAAATGGTCTATGTAGGACCTGAACACCTGGTAGGTGAGATCATCGGTCTGAAGAAAGGCATGACCACTGTACAGGTTTTTGAGGAAACCACAGGACTGAAACCGGGAGACACAGTTACAGGTACAGGAGATGCCATCTCCGTACTTCTGGGACCTGGTATCATCCACAATATTTTTGATGGTATCCAGCGCCCTCTGGAAGAGATTGCAAAAGCCTCCGGTAAATATATTTCCCGTGGTGTAAGCGTAGATTCCCTTGACACACAGAAAAAATGGAAAACACATATCACAGTAAAAGAAGGAGATGTTGTTGGTCCGGGTTCTGTTATTGCAGAGACACAGGAGACTGATTCCATCCTTCATAAATCCATGGTACCTCCGAACCTTACAGAAGCCACTGTTATCCATGCAGCATCTGACGGAGAATACACTATTCTGGAACCGATCGTAACCGTCCAGTTTGCAGACGGAACAACCAGAGATCTGGCACTTGCACAGAAATGGCCGATCCGTATCCCAAGACCAACCCATAAACGTTTCCCTGCAAGTGTTCCCCTTGTAACAGGACAGCGTATCCTGGACACTCTTTTCCCTATTGCAAAAGGTGGTACAGCCGCTGTTCCGGGAGGTTTCGGTACAGGTAAGACAATGACACAGCATCAGATCGCCAAATGGTCTGACGCAGATATCATCATCTATATCGGATGTGGAGAGCGTGGTAATGAAATGACTCAGGTTCTGGAGGATTTCAGCAAGCTGATCGACCCGAAATCAGGAAACCTGATGATGGACAGAACCACCCTGATCGCCAACACCTCAAACATGCCTGTTGCAGCACGTGAGGCTTCTATTTATACAGGTGTTACCCTTGCAGAGTATTACCGCGATATGGGCTATGACGTAGCTATCATGGCAGACTCCACTTCCCGTTGGGCAGAGGCTCTCCGAGAACTGTCCGGACGTCTGGAGGAAATGCCTGCTGAGGAAGGCTTCCCTGCATATCTGGCATCCAAGCTGTCCGCTTTCTATGAGCGTGCGGGAATGATGCAGAACTTAAACGGAACCGAAGGCTCTGTTTCCATTATCGGAGCAGTATCCCCTCAGGGCGGTGACTTCTCAGAGCCTGTTACACAGAATACCAAACGTTTTGTCCGCTGCTTCTGGGGACTGGACAAATCTCTTGCCTATGCCCGTCATTTCCCTGCTATCCACTGGCTTACCAGTTACAGTGAATATCTTGAGGACCTGACCCCATGGTACAGAGAACATGTTTCCCCGAAATTTGTGGCAGACAGAAACCAGCTGATGGCAATCCTGAATCAGGAAAGCTCTCTGATGGAGATCGTTAAGCTGATCGGAAGTGATGTACTTCCTGACGATCAGAAGCTGACACTGGAGATTGCCAGAGTCATCCGTCTGGGCTTCCTCCAGCAGAATGCCTTCCACGCAGAAGATACCTGCGTACCTATGGAAAAACAGTTTAAGATGATGGAAATTATCCTTTATCTCTACGAGAAATGCCGGGCGCTGATCAACCGCGGAATGCCGGTTTCCGTACTGAAAGAAGGCAACAACATCTTTGAAAGGATTATTTCTATTAAATATGACGTAGCAAATAATCAGCTTGAGAAATTTGACCAGTACAGACAGGATATTGATACTTTCTATAACGAAATAATGGAAAAGAACGGCTGATGCCGGGAGAGGAGAAGTTTATGGCAATAGAATATTTAGGCTTAAGCGAAATAAACGGACCTCTGGTGGTCCTGGAAGGCGTCAAGAATGCCTCCTACGAAGAGATCGTAGAATTCCATATGGATGACGGGACCCGCAAGATCGGCCGTATTATTGAGATTTATGAGGACAAGGCTGTTATCCAGGTTTTTGAGGGAACAGACGGCATGTCCCTTGGCAACACCCACACAAGACTGACAGGACGTCCCATGGAGATCGGGCTTTCCCCAGAAATCCTTGGAAGAACCTTTAATGGTATCGGACAGCCCATTGATGGTCTGGGAGATATCACCCCTGAGGTCAGATTAAATATCAACGGTCTGCCCCTGAATCCGGTAGCCCGTGAATATCCGCGAAACTATATTAACACCGGTATTTCCGCAATTGACGGACTGACCACACTGATCCGAGGTCAGAAGCTGCCGATCTTTTCCGGAAACGGTCTTCCACACGATAAGCTGGCTGCGCAGATCGTACAGCAGGCATCTCTGGGTGAGAATTCAGATGAAGAATTTGCCATTGTTTTTGCAGCAATGGGTGTCAAATATGATGTAGCGGAATTCTTCCGCCGTACCTTTGAGGAGAGCGGTGCCGCAGACCACGTAGTTATGTTCCTGAACCTGGCAAATGACCCGGTTGTTGAACGTCTTCTTACACCAAAGATCGCACTGACTGCTGCAGAGTATCTGGCTTTTGAAAAGGGAATGCATATCCTTGTCATCCTTACAGATATCACTTCTTTCTGTGAAGCCATGCGAGAGGTTTCCTCTTCCAAAGGTGAGATCCCGTCCCGTAAGGGTTACCCGGGATATCTGTACAGTGAGCTTGCAACTCTGTATGAGCGTGCAGGAATCGTAAAGGGTAAACCTGGTTCCGTAACCCAGATCCCGATCCTGACCATGCCAAACGATGATATCACTCATCCGATCCCTGACCTTACCGGTTACATCACAGAAGGTCAGATCGTTCTGGACAGACAGCTTCACGGACAGGCGATCTATCCGCCGATCAATGTACTGCCATCCCTTTCCCGTCTGATGAAGGACGGTATCGGTGAGGGCTATACAAGAGCAGACCATCAGGATATAGCAAACCAGCTCTTCTCCTGCTATGCAAAGGTTGGAGATGCCAGAGCTCTTGCTTCCGTTATCGGTGAAGATGAGCTTTCCCCGCTGGATAAACGTTATCTGATATTTGGTAAGGCTTTTGAAAATGAATTTGTAGGTCAGTCCGAGACTGAAAACAGAAGCATTACAGAAACTCTTGATAAGGGATGGGAGCTTCTGGGACTTCTTCCTAAGGAAGAGCTTGACCGAATCGATACAAAGATCCTGGACAAATACTATCACGAGACAGTACGCTAAAAAGAAGCGAGGTGATTGAATGGATCCGAATACCTTTCCCACCAAGGGAAACCTCATACTTGCAAAGAATTCACTGAAGCTTTCCCGCCAGGGCTATGAGCTGATGGACAAAAAGCGTAATATCCTGATCCGTGAAATGATGGATCTGATCGATCAGGCAAAGGATATACAGACACAGATCGATGTAACATTCCGTGCAGCCTATGCAGCACTGCAAAAGGCCAATATGGAGATTGGTATTGCTTTTGTCCAGCAGATCGCATGTACTGTTCCCATCGAGAACTCTATCCGCATCAAGACGCGAAGCGTTATGGGTACAGAGATTCCTCTTGTGGAATATGATAAAACAGGCAACACCCCGACCTATGCTTACTACAGCACAAAGATGTCACTGGATGAAGCCAAAGCTGCATTTGAAAAGGTAAAAGAGCTGTCTATCCGCCTCTCTATGGTAGAAAACGCAGCGATCCGCCTTGCAGCCAATATCAAAAAGACTCAGAAACGTGCCAACGCACTGAAGAACATTACTATTCCGAAGTACGAGGCTCTGACAAAAGATATCCAGAACGCTCTGGAGGAGAAAGAACGTGAAGAATTTACCCGCCTGAAGGTCATCAAGCGGATGAAACAGAAATAATAATGTGGAAAACCACTGTGGAAAGTTATCCCCAGTGGTTTTCTTTTTGTGTATATGTCATCCACATCTGTCTCTTCTATGTGGACATTTTCTATTTCGGTCAATTGTATTCTTTTTTTCATAGCTGTTGTATGTTACAGCATAATATCTTTTTGAATATTCTGATTATTTTATTATATATATCTGTATTTTGTCTTTTTTATACAAAATTATATGTTTTTTAGAATATAAAAAAGTCAATAGATTTTAAGATTTTTTTAGCCAAAAATGTCGATTTATCATTTTATACAAAACATTTGTTTCTTTTTTTCTTATGTAAATCTAGTATTCCACACACATAAAATGTGGATAATGTGGATAACTTTGTGCATAACTTTAATTTACGGGATTTTCCAGTAATCCTATATGTGGATAGATTGTGTATGACTTTATCCACTTTTCCCACATATCGACATTCTTTGTGCAATTTGTCAAATCGTATTTTTATATATGTCAATCAGACAAAATCATTCTATCTATTTAAAACGCTCTGCCAGTGAATATCTATATAACATTCACTGACAGAGCGTCTTTTATTTCTTATATTTATTTCTGTTACTTCTATTATTATTCCATAAATGTTCCAATTGCTGTCGGCTGTTTATAATCATAATTGGAAATTTTGATTCCTGTTGCAGCGCCGCTGGCGTGGATGATCTTTCCATCACCGATATAGAGTGCTACATGATCAATATAACCGCTTCCATAGAATACCAGATCTCCCGGTTCAAGCTGGCTCATATCTTTTTTTGTAGATGCATCACACTGAGCTGCTGCAACACGTGGAAGACTGTATCCAAAGTTTGCAAATACAGACATCACAAATCCGGAGCAGTCTGCACCGTTTGTAAGACTTGTTCCACCATATACATATGGATTTCCCTCAAACTGAAGTGCAAAATTCACCACTTCCTGTCTCTTTGCCACACGTTTCGCTTCTGCTTCCTCAGCAGCTTTCTTTTTTGTATCCTCAATTGTCTGCTGGATATTTTTCAGTGCTTCTGCCTTCTCCTGCTCAGCTTTTACAGAGGCTTTTTCAGCTTTCTCCACTCTTCGCTCCTCACGGATCTGGGCTGCTTCCTCTTCCTTCGCTACAAACTTCTGAGTCTGTTCTTCTGTCTGCTTCGCCAGAGCACTTGCCAGAGCACTCACACTTCCTGTCGCATCACTGGTTTCAGTTCCATCAGAAAATTCTGACTGGCCGTCATCAAACTGTGCCGCACTTACGCATACACCCTGTGTCAGGACCATAGAACTCACAACGGCTGCCACTAAAATCGTCTTTATCTTATTACTCATTTACTAATCAACTCCTGTAATATCTGCATTATCAGTTTCACCATCTGCTGTAAAATACTTTATCTTCTATTTTGAAACGTACAGCAGACATGCATAATTGTTACATATTTATTACGTTTTATTACGCATTTGTGTATGTTAACACAGAGTATTACTTTTGTCAACCGAAAAAAGTGTGAATATCAGGTTACTGATGGAGCAGATAATCCTGCACAGATGTTACCGCATTTGCCCCATCTGCAACTGCTGTCACTACCTGACGCAGCATCTTTGTACGGATATCTCCTGCAGCAAAGATTCCCGGCGTGCCGGTGATCCCTTCCTCTCCAGCCACAATATACCCGGTTTCATCAAGCTTTACCAGCTCCCGGAATTTATCTGTATTCGGAAGAATCCCTACAGCAATGAAAACACCATCTGTATCTATTACTGATTCTGTGCCATCCAGTGTATTCCGGATTTTAAGCCCTGTAACGCATTCTGAGCCCTGTATCTCTACTGCCACACTGTTCCATATAATCTCTGTATTCTCGCATGCCAGAAGGCGCTCCTGCAGGATCGGATCTGCCCGCAATTCATCTCGTCTGTGAAGCAGATAAACCTTCTTACATATCCTGGAAAGAAAAATCGCATCCTCCACAGCCATATTTCCTCCACCCACAACAACTGCCTTCTTATCCTTAAAGAAAGCTCCATCACAGGTAGCACAATAAGAAACTCCCATGCCTGACAGTTCTTCCTCACCTGGAATATTCAGCTTCCTGTGGCTGGCTCCGCAGGCAAGAATTACAGTTTTAGCCCTGTATTCATGCTTCTTTGTACGGATGATCTTCTCTTCTCCTGCATCCTCCACAGAGAGAACATTCTCTCTGACCGGCTCCAGACCCAGCTTTGCAGCATGTCCTGCCATAGCCTCTCCAAGCTCCATACCGCTGATCCCCGGCATTCCCGGATAATTATCTACCTCATAAGTGTTCAGCACCTGTCCACCCTGTGCAAACTGCTTATCCAGCCATAGAGTGTTCAGCTTTGCTCTGGCAGCATAAATAGCTGCACTGATCCCTGCAGGACCTGCTCCCAGAATTGCTATATCATAAATCTCAGACATATATTGCCTCCTTCTGTATATAATCTTACCCGTCTTTTATCCTGTTTTTATTTCCATACCCTGCACAATTTACACGCAGGTCATCACATCACTGACAACTATGATAGCATACTCCACTCTCTTTTCCAATAAGATAGTAAAAAGCACCTTCCGAGGTGGATATGCGTATTCATAAGAGCATCCCAAAAAGAATCCTGACCCTGTGTCTGGTTTTTGCCGTTGGCATCAGCATGGGTATTCTCTCTGACCATTTCGTTTCCGAAAACTCCCGTTTCCAGTCCTTCACAGAAAAACTATTTCAATCTGAAGTCTGCAGCAATACACTTACCCTTCACTACACCCTGGCTGACCCTGGAAAAAAGGGTATCCGAAAGCCTGAAGTAACCCTTGGAACTGCCTTCCCGGATTCTGACAAAACTGCCGTTCGATGCCAGGAATATGAAAAAGAGCTGAGATCCTTTGCCTACTCTAAGCTCTCCAGAGAGAATCAACTTACCTGCGATATGCTCCTTCTCTACTTTCACACCAGAGCATCTCTCGGGAAAAACAGTATTCTGGATGAACCCCTGAGTCCAAGTCTTGGAGTGCAGGCTCAGCTCCCCATTCTTCTGGCAGAATATACATTCCGGACAAAAGAAGATATCTCTGATTATCTGAAACTTCTGGGAACCATAAAACCATATTTTCAGAGCATTATAGATCTGGAAAATCAGAAATCCAAGACAGGGCTGTTCATGAGCGACACAACCCTGGACCGTATTCTAAAGCAATGTCAGTCTTTTATCGCTGATCCTGATTCTAACTATATGGATGATATTTTTGCACAGAAACTGAAAGCTTTCTCCAATCCTGCTTTAAGCAGCGAGGAACAGAAAAAGCTCTGTACATATCATCACAAATTAATTTTAACACAGGTGATCCCTGCCTATCAGGAACTGACAGACAGCCTGGAAGCTCTTCGAGGTACTGGTAAAAACAGCAGAGGACTGGCCTACTGGGATGGCGGACGCGAATATTACCTCTATCTTCTGCGAAACCAGACAGGAACCTATGTACCTGTCAGACAAATCGAAAAAAGGCTGTCAGCTCAGCTTTTGTCCGACTACCAGGAGATATCTTCTCTGCTGAAACAGGATTCCTCCCTGCTCGACAGGCTGACTCAATGTTCCGGTGAACTTACTCTGACACCGTCTCAGATGCTGAAGAAGCTTCCGGAATTGATGAAAAAAGATTTCCCGGAATTGAAAGATATCACTTACGAACTCCGCAACGTCCATCCTTCCATGAAAAAATTCTTAAGTCCTGCTTTTTACCTCACACCGCCTGCGGATACCAGAAGTCCCAACGTGATTTACATTAATGATTCCGGGCGTACTTCTTCTCTGGAACTTTTCGGCACACTGGCACATGAAGGATTTCCCGGTCACCTTTACCAGACAGTTTCTTTTGCCGGAAGCAATCCCTCTGACATTAGATATCTAGTCACCTCCTCCGGTTATGTGGAAGGTTGGGCAACTTACGTAGAATCCTACGGCTATAAATATGCCGCCTCCCTTATGAATGATCCGGATTCTGCCAAAAATGCCGTCCGGCTTGCCTGGTTAAACCGGAGTATGAATCTGTGCATTTACTCCCTGATCGATATCGGCATTCATTACCGGGGCTGGGATGCAGCCCGCACTGCT
>CAKSAW010000034.1 GCA_934437695.1 uncultured Blautia sp.
GGCACTGGAATTTGCGAAACAGTTAGATGTAAAACTGATCCCGTATGAACTTGCCAAAGGAATGAAAGAAACCAGAGGAATCCTCAGCGAGATCAAGCCGGGACAGTCTGTCGGTATCTTTATCGGACCGGAGGGTGGATTTGAGGAAGAAGAGGTGGCAAAGGCACTGGAAGCAGGTGCCCATGCGATCACACTTGGAAGACGAATCCTCAGAACTGAGACAGCAGGACTTGCGATTCTTTCGGTTCTGATGTTCCAGTTGGAAAATGAATAATAGAAACAAGAGAGAACAAAAATGGAAGCATATTTTGATAATTCAGCCACGACCCGCTGCTTTGAAGAAGTAAAGGACATCGTGGTAAAAACAATGATGGAAGATTTCGGAAACCCATCTGCCATGCATCAGAAAGGTGTAGACGCAGAAGGGTATGTCAAAGAATCTGCCAGAACTTTGGCACAGATACTGAAAGTAACAGAAAAAGAAATCCTGTTCACTTCCGGCGGAACAGAGTCAAACAACCTGGCTCTGATCGGTGGTGCGCTTGCCAACAAACGAAGCGGTAATCACATTGTCACAACTGCAGTAGAGCATGCTGCAGTCAGCCAGCCGGTAGCTTTTCTGCAGGAACAGGGATTTGAAGTGACCATTCTTCCTGTAGACGGGCATGGAGTAGTAAAACTTGATGCATTGGAGAAAGCATTAAGGCCGGATACCATTCTCGTATCTACAATGATGGTAAATAATGAGACCGGTGCGGTTATGCCTGTAGAGAAAATCGGTGCAATGATCCAGGAGAAGTGTCCGAAGGCGCTGTATCATGTAGATGCGATCCAGGCATTCGGAAAATACCGCATTTATCCGAAGAAATGGAATATCCATCTTCTGTCTGTCAGCTCACATAAGATTCACGGACCAAAAGGTGTCGGATTTCTGTACATCAACAGTAAGGCAAAAGTACAGCCTCTGATCCTTGGCGGCGGACAGCAGAATGGTATGCGTTCAGGAACAGATAATGTACCGGGGATCGCAGGACTTGGCGTTGCAGCGAAGCTGATGTATCAGAATTTTGATGAGAAAGCAGAACATCTTTACCAGCTGAAGGAACGCATGGCAGAGGGTCTTTCCAAAATGGATGATGTTGTGATCAATGGAATGCCTGTCAGAGAGGGTGCACCTCATATTTTAAGTGTCAGCTTTCTGGGAATCCGAAGTGAGGTACTGCTTCATACATTAGAGGACAGAAACATTTATGTATCAGCAGGAAGCGCATGTTCCAGCCATAAGAGGAAACCAAGTGCAACACTTTCTGCTATGGGAATGAGCAATGCACAGATTGAGAATACCGTACGTATCAGCTTTTCAGAGGAAAATACTTTTGAGGAAGTTGACTATTGTCTGGAAGTTCTGAATGAAGTATTGCCAATGCTGAAACGCTATGCACGCAGATGATTATTATGGCAATTCAATAAAATAAGAGAAGGAGAAACAAATGATATTTCACGCATTTTTAATAAAATACGCAGAAATCGCCATCAAAGGTAAGAACAGATACATGTTCGAAGATGCCCTTGTAAAGCAGATGAACATCGCTCTTTCCAAAGTAGAAGGCGAATTTGAAGTAAAGAAAGAACAGGGAAGAATTTATGTATTCTGCCCGGAACAGTATGATTATGATGAGACTGTAGAAGCTCTGCAGCATGTATTTGGTATCGTTGGAATCTGCCCTGTAGTAATCTATGAGGAGCAGGGATTTGAGCAGATGGCAAAGGACGTGGTTTCCTATATGAAGAACTGCCATCCGAACTATAATGGAAGCTTTAAAGTATACACAAGAAGAGCAAAGAAATCCTATCCGATCACATCTATGGAAGTCAGTGCAGAACTGGGTGGACGTATTCTGGATGAGTTCCCGGATGCAAGCGTAGATGTACATGAACCGGATCTGACACTCTCTGTGGAAATCAGAGACAAGATTTATGTATATTCCCAGACTATCAAAGGTGCAGGCGGAATGCCAATCGGAACAAACGGAAAAGCCATGCTTCTCCTTTCAGGCGGAATCGACAGCCCGGTGGCAGGATACATGATCGCAAAACGTGGCGTTAAGATTGATGCCGTATATTTCCATGCCCCGCCATACACAAGCGAAAGAGCAAAACAGAAGGTTGTAGACCTGGCAAAACAGGTAGCAAAATACAGTGGACCAATCCGTCTCCATGTAGTAAACTTTACAGACATTCAGCTCTATATTTACGATCAGTGTCCGCACGATGAGCTTACTATCATCATGCGCCGTTACATGATGCGTATTGCAGAGCATTTTGCAAAAGAAAGCAGATGTCTTGGTCTGATCACAGGAGAAAGCATCGGTCAGGTTGCCAGCCAGACACTTCAGAGTCTTGCAGCAACAAATGAAGTCTGCACTCTTCCTGTATACCGTCCGGTTATCGGATTTGATAAACAGGAGATTGTAGAAAGATCCTGGGAGATCGGAACCTACGAGACTTCCATCCAGCCATTTGAAGATTGCTGTACAATCTTTGTGGCAAAACATCCGGTTACCAAACCGAATCTGAATGTGATCCATCGTTCCGAAACAAAACTGGAAGAAAAGATTGACGAGCTGATGAAGACAGCGCTGGAGACAGTTGAGATTATTGAAGTAGAATAATGTTGGTTACAAAAAAAGAGGAACTGATGATCAGTTCCTCAATGACTGTGAAAAAAATTATTCTGTAACGTATTTGCTTACGATTGCCATAACGGTATCAAGAGCAGCGCCATCAGCGTGGACATTTAAGTCGATTGGTTTAGATAAATCAAGGCTGAAAATACCCATGATAGATTTTGCATCGATTACATATCTTCCAGATACTAAATCGAAATCACAGTCGAATTTGCTGATTTCATTAACGAATGCTTTCACTTTGTCGATAGAGTTCAGTGAGATTTTAACTGTTTTCATTATGAGAACCTCCCTTAATAATAGTTATTTGCTGACTTGATTGTCTGTCAGCTTACAGTTTTCATCTTAATGGCAGCGTTTCAAAAAGTCAAGGTGAAAACGGATAAAATTTCCAGAAACATTTAGTTAAAATGTAGAACAGTTTTAAAATTTCAGAATGTTTTAGTAAAAATATACAAGAAAATAACTGACAAAAAGAGAATCTATGTTGTAAACAGGCAGTGGAAAAAGAGAAATCAGACACATGAAAGATTTTGGGAATATATTTATAAGATCAGGAGGAAAGAATGGGAAAAAAAGTTGCACTTCACAACTTAGGATGTAAAGTAAATGCCTATGAAGTAGAAGCTATGCAGCAGCTTCTGGAAGAAGCGGGATATGAGATCGTACCCTTTGAACCGGGAGCTGATGTATATCTGATCAATACCTGTACAGTAACGAATATTGCAGACCGTAAATCCAGACAGATGCTGCATAAGGCAAAGAAGATGAATCCGGATGCCATTGTAGTGGCAACCGGATGTTATGTGCAGACAGATGAAGGAAAACTGGATAAAGATGAGGCAGTGGATCTGATCCTTGGGAATAACCAGAAGGGAAATATTGTTCAGGTACTGGAAGAATATGAAAAGCAGCGTACAAGACAGAAATATGTGATCAATATTAATCAGACAAAAGAATACGAAGAACTGGAGATCAGTCATACAGCAGAGCATGTGCGTGCGTATATTAAAGTACAGGATGGATGTAACCAGTTTTGTACCTATTGTATCATTCCATATGCAAGGGGACGTGTGAGAAGCCGTAAGATCGGGCAGGTAATGGATGAGGTTCGTGCACTTGCAGAAAAAGGATACAAAGAAGTAGTGCTGACCGGTATTCATTTAAGTTCATACGGGGTAGATTTTCAGGATGAGGAGAAGGAAACTCTGCTTTCACTGATCCAGGCAGTTCATGAAGTTGAAGGAATTGAGAGAATTCGTTTAGGTTCATTGGAACCAAGGATCATTACACAGGAATTTGTTGAGACTATCGCTTTCATGCCGAAAATGTGTCCGCACTTCCATCTGTCCCTGCAGAGTGGCTGTGATACAACACTGGAGAGAATGAACCGCAGATACAGAAGCGAGGAATATGCGGAAAAATGTGAACTGCTGAGAAAATATTTTAAAAATCCGGCGCTTACAACAGATGTAATTGTTGGTTTTCCTATGGAAACAGAAGAAGATTTCAAAGCTTCCTATGATTTTGTGGAAAAGATTCATTTTTATGAGACACATATTTTTAAATATTCCCGCCGTCATGGAACAAAGGCAGCAGCCATGTCCGGACAGCTCACAGAAGCGCAGAAAGCAGTCAGAAGTGACAAGATGCTGGCATTAAACGAAAAGCATGCAAAAGAATATGAGAAATCCATGCTTGGCAGTGAACTGAAAGTACTTCTTGAGGAAGAAGTGGAAATCAACGGAGAACAGTGGTATATCGGTCACAGCATGGAATATATTAAAACAGCAGTAAAGAAACAGGATAATTACGGTGTGAATGATATTGTTACTGTAAAGGCAGAAGAATTTCTGGAAGAACATACATTAACAGGTGAGGCTTCAAAAGCAGAATAAATTTGGGTTGCACAATACGTGGAATTATATTAAAATATAAAAGAATATATGTGTATTGTATACGAAATTTGCAATACATAGCAGAGTGAAAATTATTGTGCATAAAACATAAGACAATAATTAGAAGCTCCGCGAAAATAAATCAGGTAAGGACGTGAATAAAATGGCAGAGAACAATCTGGGTAATACCCAATATTTCAGAACAAAACCAGACCAGGAGCTTCAGGTAAAAGAAGTCCTGGATCTCGTTTACACAGCAATGGATGAGAAAGGATACAATCCGGTCAATCAGATCGTTGGATATATTATGTCCGGAGATCCTACTTATATTACCAGTCACAAGGGCGCAAGAAGCATGATCATGAAAGTAGAGCGCGACGAACTGGTAGAGGAACTTTTAAACGAGTATATTAAGAACAAATCCTGGGAACGCTGATATGAGGATTCTGGGATTAGATTACGGATCAAAAACAGTCGGTGTAGCCATCAGTGATCCTCTGGGGCTTACCGCACAGGGCGTGGAGACCATCTGGCGTAAGCAGGAGAACCACCTGCGCCAGACTCTTGCACGCATTGCAGAACTTGTTTCGGAATATCAGGTGGAACGTATCGTACTTGGATATCCGAAGAATATGAATAATACGATTGGAGAGCGTGCTCAGAAATCTCTGGAATTTAAGGAAATGCTGGAGAAACGGACAGGTCTGGAAGTGATCATGTGGGATGAGCGTCTGACAACAGTAGAAGCTAATCGTACTTTAATGGAAGCCAGTGTACGCAGAGAGAACCGTAAACAATATCTGGATCAGCTGGCTGCTGTTTTTATTTTGCAGGGATATCTGGATTCCCTGTCCTGTTAGGAGATTAATAAGATGGAGAAAATTAAATTTCAGCTTGAGGACGGAACGGAAGCGGAGTTTTATGTAGAGGAGCAGACCAGGATCGGAGGAATTGCATATCTTCTGGTATCTGATTCTCTGGATGATGAGGCAACGGCCTATATTTTTAAGGACGTGTCAGAGGATGACAGTCAGGAAGCCTGTTATGAGATGGTCGAGGACGAGGATGAAATACAGGCTGTTTTTAAAGTATTTGAACAGATGTTAGATGATGTAGACCTTGAAATGTAGCATGGAGGTGTAATACTTGAGTAACGAAAATAATAACCAATTTAATAATGAAGTGCGTGAGAATCATGAGGGACAGTTCGGACGTGGTCAGAAGAGACCGTATAACAGACAGAAGAATTATAAATTTAAGCCACAGAACAGAAATTCCCATGGAAGAAAGATGGGACAGGATCGTAAGACACCGGCAGATAAGGAGAAGAACGGAGTACCGGTACCGTTTAAGGCTTCTGTAAAGAATACTTCCCGCAGACAAAAGAAACCAACATCTAAATTAAAGATCATTCCACTGGGCGGTCTGGAGCAGATTGGAATGAATATCACAGCATTTGAATATGAGGACAGTATTGTTGTGGTAGACTGCGGACTTGCTTTCCCGGAAGATGATATGCTGGGAATTGACCTTGTTATTCCGGATGTGACTTATTTAAAGGATAATATTTCCAAAGTAAAGGGCTTTGTTATCACACACGGACATGAAGATCATATCGGTGCGTTGCCATATGTTCTCAAGGATGTAAATGTCCCTGTTTATTCTACAAAGCTGACCATCGCTCTTATTGCCAATAAGCTGAAAGAGCATAATATGACCCACACAACCAAGTTAAAAGAAGTAAAACACGGACAGGTCATTAATCTTGGAGATTTTTCAATCGAATTTATAAAGACTAACCACAGTATTCAGGATGCATCTGCACTTGCAATCTATTCACCTGCAGGTATTGTAGTACACACAGGTGACTTTAAGGTAGATTACACACCTGTATTTGGTGATGCAATTGATCTGCAGCGCTTTGCTGAGATCGGGAAAAAAGGTGTGCTGGCATTAATGTGTGACAGTACAAATGCTGAGAGAAGCGGATTCACTATGTCTGAACGCTCTGTTGGCCATGTATTTGATAATCTTTTTAATGAATATAAAACAAACAGGATCATTATTGCGACTTTTGCATCCAATGTAGACCGTGTACAGCAGATCATCAATACTGCTTATCGTTTCGGACGTAAGGTTGCAGTGGAAGGCCGCAGTATGGTAAATGTTATTACTACTGCAGCCGAACTGGGATATCTCCGTATTCCGGATCAGACTCTCATAGAGATCGATCAGGTTAAGAATTATCCGGATGAACAGGTGGTGCTGATCACAACAGGAAGCCAGGGCGAATCCATGGCAGCTCTTTCCCGTATGGCGGCAAATATCCATAAGAAGATCATAATCAAACCTAATGATACTATTATCTTCAGCTCCAATCCGATTCCGGGAAACGAGAAAGCAGTATCAAAGGTTATCAATGAACTTTCCATGAAAGGTGCAAAAGTGATTTTCCAGGATGTTCACGTTTCCGGACATGCATGTCAGGAAGAAATCAAACTGATCTATTCTCTGGTAAAACCCAAGTATGCAATCCCTGTTCACGGTGAATACAGACATCTGACTGCACAGAAAAATGTAGTTGAGGAACTTGGAATCCCGAAAGAAAATATTTTTGTTCTGGCATCCGGAAATATTCTGGAACTTGACAGTCAGAGCGCACAGATCACAGGCACTGTACACACAGGTGCGATCCTGGTAGACGGACTTGGTGTAGGTGATGTAGGAAATATCGTTCTCCGCGACCGCCAACATCTTGCGGAAGATGGAATTATGATTGTTGTGGTGACCTTAGAGCGTCACAGTAATGTGATTCTCGCAGGACCGGATATTGTATCCAGAGGTTTTGTATATGTCAGAGAGTCTGAGGATCTGATGGATGATGCAAGGGAAGTAGTAGAGAATGCACTGGATTCCTGTCTGGAACGCAATATTACAGACTGGGGCAAGATTAAAACAGTTGTAAAAGATGCACTCAGCGAGTTCCTGTGGAAACGTACAAAGAGAAGTCCTATGATCCTGCCTATTATCATGGAGGCATAAAATGGAACAGAATACAATAGATGAACGTATTAATGAACTTTTGGAAGCTATCAAAGAAAGTCCTGAATATGTGGAATTTCAGAAGCAGAATGAGATCCTGAAAAAGAATCCGGAGCTGAAAGAAAGAGTAGACGCATTCAGGGAAGATAACTACAAAGTCCAGAATGAATGTGATCCGGAGGATTTGTTTGATGTTGTAGAGCTGATGGGAAAAGAATCCGCAGAGCTTCGCAGACATCCGGAAGTAAATGCATATCTGGATGCTGAGCTGGCCCTTTGTAAAATGATGCAGAAGATAAGTGTAAAGCTGACAGAGGGTATTGATATGGATGTTCCGGGAATCTGATCCCAGCTGAAAGAAAGGAAATAGTTTATGAGTGATACCAAAGAACGTGCAGGTGCGGCAGGCGTTGTTGTTGCAAAAACGTTTTTTAAGATTGCGCTTTATGTTTGTGTGATCGTTCTGCTTTTCTGGGTAGGAAAGTCTTCTTATCAGTTTGGCCATGATGTCTTTAATCAGCAGGCAATAAGTCCTGGAGAAGGACAGGAAGTTACCGTGGTGATCAAAGAAGATGCTTCATTGTATAAAATTGCCAGAACTCTTCAGAAAAAAGGTCTGGTCAAAAGCGCACCTGTATTTTATGTTCAGGAGAGACTTTCGACTTATCATGGCAAGCTTCAGCCTGGAACTTATCTTTTAAGTACAGCATATACGCCAAACCGTATCATGGGAATCCTGGCAGGAGACGACGAGCAGGAAGGGGTAAGTGATTCTTGATAGTTGATGAGCGGATGCGTACCTATATTAATTCACTGGATATGGGAAATACACAGTTCCTTGAGGAACTGGAACAGTATGCCCTCAGGGAACGTGTACCCATTATCCGAAGAGAGATGCAGAGTTTTATAAAGATGTTTCTGGCATTAAATCAGCCGAAACGTATTCTGGAGGTGGGGACAGCCATTGGCTTCTCCACACTTCTTATGTGTGAATACGGTCCGCAGGATCTGGAAATTGTTACCATTGAGAATTATGAAAAAAGAATTCCCATTGCAAAAGAGAATTTCAGAAAAGCCGGAAGGGAATCACAGATCACTCTGCTGGAAGGGGACGCAGGACAGATATTAAAAGAGCTGGAAGGAACCTTTGATATGATTTTTATGGATGCTGCAAAGGGACAGTATATCAACTGGCTTCCTGATGTGATGCGCCTTATGAAAAAAAGTGGTGTTCTTATTTCCGACAATGTGCTTCAGGAGGGAGATATTATAGAATCCCATTATCTTGTGGAGCGCAGGAACAGAACTATATATAAACGGATGCGAGAGTATCTGTATGAACTGAAACATAATCCATCCCTGATAACTTCTATCATTCCCCTTGGAGATGGAGTTACAGTCAGTGTGAAACAGGAGTGAATAATATGAGAAAAATAGAATTGCTGGTTCCGGCAAGCAGTCTTGAAGTATTAAAGATTGCTGTTATTTTCGGAGCAGATGCTGTATATATCGGTGGGGAAGCCTTTGGGTTGAGAGCAAAAGCCAAGAACTTTTCCCACGAGGATATGAAAGAGGGAATTGCATTTGCCCATGAGCATGGGGTAAAGGTCTATGTGACTGTAAATATTCTGGCTCATAACTACGATCTTCAGGGTGTGAGAGAGTATCTGACAGAGCTTAAGGAACTGAAACCGGATGGACTGATCATCGCTGATCCGGGAATCTTTATGTATGCAAAGGAAATCTGTCCGGAGATTGAACGACATATCAGTACGCAGGCGAATAATACAAATTATGAAACATACCGTTTCTGGTATAATCTGGGAGCAAAACGTGTGGTAACAGCCAGAGAGCTTTCCCTTGCTGAGATCAGAGAGATCAGAGAGCATATTCCGGATGATATGGAGATTGAAACCTTTATCCATGGTGCGATGTGCATTTCCTATTCAGGAAGATGCCTGCTCAGTAATTATCTGGCAGGCAGGGATGCAAATCAGGGAGCCTGTACTCATCCGTGCCGCTGGAAATATTCTATTGTAGAAGAGAAACGTCCGGGAGAATATATGCCGGTATTTGAGAATGAAAGAGGGACATACATCTTCAACTCAAAGGATCTCTGCATGATCGAACATATGGATGACATCATAAATAGTGGAATCGATAGTCTGAAAATTGAGGGACGTATGAAAACTGCCCTCTATGTTGCTACAGTTGCCAGAACTTACCGCAAGGCAATTGATGATTATATGGAGAGCCCTGAGAAATATCAGGCAAATATGCCATGGTACCAGGAACAGATTTCCAACTGCACTTACAGACAGTTTACAACCGGATTCTTCTATGGAAAACCGGATGAAAATACACAGATTTATGATAATAATACTTATCAGAAAGAATACACTTATCTGGGATTTGCAGAAGCTGTGGATGGACGCGGCTATGCACAGATCACTCAGAGAAATAAATTTTCTGTAGGAGAGACTATCGAGATCATGAAACCGGACGGACAGAATGTAGCTGTCACTGTTAAGGGAATTTATGATGAAGATGGCAATTCCATGGAGAGCGCACCTCATGCACAGCAGAAACTGTTTATTGACCTGGGAACCGAAATCCAGGTTTATGATTTATTGAGAAGAGCAGAGTAAT
>CAKSAW010000035.1 GCA_934437695.1 uncultured Blautia sp.
CGAATTACGCCCATGGAAATAACTGCTGCCGGAATGGAAGCAGATACAGTCATACCAACACGCAGACCAAGATAAGCGTTGGCTGCACCGAAGATGACTGCAAGGATAACACCCATGATAATGGATGTCACCGTAAATTCCGGTGTAATCTTATCCGCCGGGATATACGGTTTGAACTCTTTGTTTTTGTCCATGTTTTCCTCTCCCTTTTGTATTAAATTATAAACATTGTACATTATAGCGAAATTTGTACAAAAAGGCAAGTTGGAAAAATTGGATTTTTGTACGCTTTACCATATTGACGTGATGATTCGATAAATTTTTGACATATTAACACGCTCAAACGGCATATTTTTAGCCTGTTTTATCTGTTTATTCATCAGATTCCAACTGTTTAATCAGATATCTGCCTACAATTCTTGAAAAATTCGCAATATCACGAATATATGCGAAATCTTTGCCAAATATTTTTTTTTCTGTAGAAAGATCCTTTTCTTCTCCTGCAAACACCCCAAGAACACTTACTCCCAGATTTCTTAAGTGTCTGACTTCTGTTGCAGTATCCGTGACAGCATATTTTCCCATATAGGGTTCAGGGTTCTTTGCATGGGGTCTGTTCACAATAACATCGTATGGTTTCCCATCACTTAACACAATAAGGATCTTCTTTTCTTCGGGTCTCTGAAGCAGACCATAACCCACTGTTTTAATCGCAAGTCCATCCCTGTTATTGGAAGAAGTCACATAATTAAATATATTTTCATTGGCAGACTGAGGATCATCATACTCACGGAATCTGTGCAGGATAGTGTAATCCCAGAATGTACAAAAACTCATAACTCTATGAGGAAGACCTACATTGCTCAGTGCTTCACTGATAATATATGCCTGCAGAGCCACATCACCCTGTCGGGCCATCTGAGAACCACTGGCATCGATCAGAACATCTACTACAAAATCTGAAGCATCTGATTTCAATTCCCTTTTGAACAGATTCGCCTCACTGCTCCTTCCCACTCTCCACAGCCTTGCCGGAACAATGGTTCCTCTATCTGAAAGTACCTCCTGGGTTTCACTCTTTAAAACCAGAGTTTTCTTAAGGATATCTGTCAGTGATGCGATATTTCTTTTCACAATTCTGTGCTTGTCATGATAAAGCCAGATGTTTTTATTCTTCAGGCGCACTGCATATTCATACTGATAGTTGCGTTTCACCGGATTCTTAAGTATTCCTTCTGTGAAATACAGACTGCAGTCCCTGTGCAGGTCCCTGCACATCAGATAATTCATACGCTTCTCTTCTGCAGGTGTGAGATATGTTTTTCCGAAATTCAGTTCCACATAAGTATATGCTTTTTCCAGCTCCTCTTCTGTGAGAATTGTGATCTTGTGCTTTGTCTGGCGTCTGGCATCCATCTCTTCAGTGACAGCAGTGTTTTCCATATCTGTGATCTTATTGGCCATCTGCTCAATATAACTTTCCAGTGCTTCCTCATACAATTCTTCTGTGAGAAAATCCTCCCAGTTATATTCTGTCAGTTCCTCCATGGTAACTGCCATAACCTGTTCCAGGGTTCCGTGCTCTTTCTCAAAAGCCGGATCAATGATCGTATTATACAGTCTGTCTATCACCCGGATCAGAGCCATGGTATCTTTTGCATCTCTTGCCTCATAAACCATATCCCTGATCCTTCGCAGACGTTCCTCTACATGATGATGTCCGTTATCCAGCCTGTCTCTTAAGACCGCGATCTTCAATCGTCCCAGAACATCTCCGTAAGCCGGCATCTGTTCAAACTCCTGATCCAGGATATCTTCAAAAGCCATCCTCTGCATTTCCCTGACTCCTGGACGCTCTGTGCAGATTTTCTCTCCGATAGCCTCCTCTACACAGAGCTGTGCAACTGCAGTCAGCTCTCCTTCACCTGCCTGACAGAACACTTTTTTTACCAGATACAGTCCAAGAAGATCTTTATCATAATACTTAGCCAGAGCCCCCTGTTTTATCCCGTCATACAGAGCGATTGCCTTTGAACGGAGATACAGAGAAACATCCACTTTCATATTCAGCGAATAGTCTCCACTGATGGTCCAGAGAAGGTTTTTTATCCTGTTTTCCAGTTCCAGCCGGTAATCGTCAATTTCTACGATTTTTTCATCCTTCATATACATCATCCCTTGTCCAGTCTGCCGGAATTCTGGTATTTACTACATCTTCCACAATTTCTTTTTCAAAAATATCAAAGGTTTTATTTACAACCCCCATGGTAACAGCCTTTCTCGGTGAAAGACCTGTCTCCACGATCTTCATGGCAGCAAGAAGCCCTCTCAGATCCAGAGGCTTGGTTGAGATTTCACTGTTAAAGGCTTTCAGCTGCAGATCCAGAAATACTCCGATAAACTGTTCTATTGCATTTTCTTTTACATTCGGGAACATTTTGCGGAAAATAAATCCCATGGATTCCTCTGTCTGTGCAGGCATATCAATGACCATAAATCTGGATACCAGTGCCTCATTCAGTTCTTTTGTTCCCGCATACCCGTAGTTCATGGTTCCGATAAAACGTGCGGCAGGATGAAGGTCGATCTTATCATATCCGGGTACGTCAATGGAACGTCTGTAATCCAGTGTTGCATGGAGAACAGATACCGCATCGTTCTTTGCCATATTGATCTCATCAAGGATTCCAAATCCTCCATATTCTGCACACTGATAAATGGTTCCCTTCCGCAGCTTCACCTCATTGTCCACAAATGTGTCTGTACCGATCAAGTCTCCACTGTTTGTATTTACATGAAAAGACACATTGTATGCAGGGCGGTTAAAAATATATGCCAGATTCTCTGCCAGGATATTTTTACCAGTTGCCTTTGGTCCTGTCAGTAAAAGATTCTCGCCTTTAAGAATGCCTGCGATCGCCATTTCCAGGATATCCTTTCCGTAAAACGGGATAGAAGGCTTCACGATCCTGTCTGCAGTCTCAGATGCCACCTCATACTGACTGCGAAACTCTTCTACTCTTTTTATCAATTCAGGGGAAACCTGCTGTTCCTCCAGAAATTTAAGTTCTTCCATTTGACCCTCCTTTGTCACTTTACACGACTATTATAGTCCAGTTTTATTTAGATAAAGAGGCTGCTGCCCCGGTATTTCCTCAGACATCAGCCTCTCGATCATTTATCTGACCCGTCTGCAGATCAGCTGAATATTCACAGCCTGTTTATACTTCAAAAATAAGATCTCCATAAGACGGCATTGGCCACATTTCTTTATCTACGATCATTTCCAGTTCATCTACAGGTTTACGTAAAGCTTCCATTGCAGGAACAATCTTTTCCCTGCAGAATATTGCTCTGTCATGTCCTTCCGCATATTCCGGAATTTTCTCAACAAGTTCACTCAGCTTGCTCATTGCACTGTTTGTACTCTTTAAGAGATCAGATGCTTTCTTAAGCAGATCAAGCTGTACACTTATATCGATCAGTCCTTCTCCTGCCATTTTTACTGTGTTAATGGACTGACCAAGAACTGTTGTATATTTGATAACTGCAGGAATGATCTGTTTTGTTGCAATATCGATCATCGCTTTTGCTTCAATATTGATTGCCTTTGAATAAATCTCATATTTGATCTCTGCACGGGATTCAAGCTCTGCTCTTGAGAATACATCAAAGGACTCAAACAACTTCACTGACTTCTCTGTAGTAAGGGCAGGGATGGCATCTACCATGCTCGGAAGGATTGGAAGACCACGGCGTTTTGCTTCTTCTTCCCATTCCGGTGCATATCCATTTCCGTTAAATACGATCTTCTGATGATCTGTTGCATACTCTTTTATCAGATCATGTACTGCTAATTCAAAATCAGGAGCCTTTTCCAGACGGTCGCAGGCTTCTCTGAACACTTCTGCTGCGATCGTATTCAGAACTACATTGCATCCTGAAATAGAATCTCTGGATCCCACCATACGGAACTCAAATTTATTTCCTGTGAAAGCAAACGGTGAAGTACGGTTACGGTCTGTAGCATCTTTCATGAAATCAGGCAGTGTCTTAACACCTGTTTCCAGCTTGCTTCCCTTTTTACTGTGTGTTGCTGTTCCTGTGCTGACCAGCTGCTCTAATACATCCTCAAGCTGTTCTCCCAGAAATACGGAAATAACAGCAGGAGGTGCCTCATGGCCTCCAAGTCTGTGATCGTTTCCAACATCTGCTGCAGATTCACGCAGAAGATCCGCATGCTCGTCTACTGCTTTCAGGATACAGGTGAGAACCAGAAGAAACTGGATATTGTCATGCGGTGTTTTTCCAGGATCCAGAAGATTGATTCCGTCATCTGTGGTAAGTGACCAGTTGTTATGCTTACCGGAACCATTCACACCAGCAAATGGTTTCTCATGAAGAAGGCAGCGCATTCCATGACGGCTTGCTACCTTTTTAAGGATACGCATCATCATCTGATTCTGGTCTGCTGCAATATTAACCGGTGCATAGATCGGCGCAAGCTCATGCTGTGCAGGAGCAACCTCATTGTGCTGTGTCTTGGCCGGTACACCAAGCTTCCAGCACTCTTCATTAACTTCTTTCATGTATGCAGAGATTCTCTGACGGATACTTCCAAAATAATGGTCATCCATTTCCTGCCCCTTAGGAGGCATGGCGCCAAAAAGAGTTCTTCCTGTATAGATCAGGTCTTTTCTCTGAAGCCATTTTTCTTTATCCACCAGGAAATATTCCTGTTCTGCTCCTACTGACGGAGTTACCTTCTTAGAAGTAGTATTTCCAAAAAGTCTCAGAAGTCGGAGAGCCTGGGTGTTGACTGCTTCCATAGAACGCAGAAGCGGAGTTTTCTGGTCAAGGGCTTCTCCTGTGTAAGAGCAGAATGCTGTCGGAATGCAAAGAGTCGCACCAGCTGCATCATGACGTACAAATGCAGGTGATGTACAGTCCCATGCTGTATAACCTCTTGCCTCAAAAGTTGCTCTTAATCCACCGGAGGGAAATGACGAAGCATCCGGTTCACCTTTGATCAGTTCTTTTCCGGAGAAAGACATCAGAACCTTGCCATTATCCATCGGAGCTGTGATAAAAGCATCATGTTTCTCTGCTGTCACACCGGTAAGGGGCTGGAACCAGTGGCTGTAGTGTGTGGCACCTTTTTCAATGGCCCATTCTTTCATCTCATGTGCTACAACATCTGCAATCTCCATAGACAGCTCCTTGCCTTCTTCTATGGTTTTTTTCAATTCTTTGTAGATCTTTTTCGGAAGTCGTGCCTGCATGACGGAATCATTAAACACGTCACATCCAAAAGTCTCTACTACATTGATATACTCACCCATTTTATTTCTCCTTTTTATTTATTAACGGGGAAATTCCAATTGATCTGGTTTCCTCATTTTTGGTACTTTTCAAATACAGATTCAGTGCCCCATGGCAGTTCTCTATCTCTATCTGTGTATGACTGCCACCGTATTCACCGTCCAGAGTCCATGACACCGGTTCCTCTGATGTAATGATCATTCTGGCTGATTTAAAAGAATAGATCAGATCTGTATTATCTTCTGCTGTCAGCATCGCAGTCATGATCTCCTGCAATTCCAGCGGATTCTTCGGTCTTGTGATCATTGTCACTTCAAAAAGCCCGTCATTCATATCCACATTTCTGCCTGTAAGATTCTTAAATCCTCCTACAGATCTGGAGTTAGTGATCATTCCAAATATAAAGTCATCCTCTACTGTCAGTTCCTCTGATTCTATTTTCATATGGTATGATTTGATATCGAAAAGTCGTTTGACTCCCTCCAGAAGATAAGCCACATGGCCCAGGATATTTTTGAGATCCTGATCTGTCTGGTAGGCTACATCTGTGAAAAGACCGAAAGCTGCTATATATGTAAAGCTCTGGTTATTGAATCTGCCGATGTCGCAGTGATAAAGTTCCTCTTCCATAATCATGGCGGCTGCTTCTGTCATGCTTTTCGGCATAAAAAGACTGTTTGCAAAGTCGTTGGTGCTTCCTGCCGGAATGTATCCGATGGGAATGGAACTCTTTTTTTCCATTACTCCGGTAACCACTTCATCAAGAGTACCGTCACCGCCGCTACATACGATAAGGTCTACTTTGGATTCATATTCTTTAGCTTTCTCATAGGCATCTCTTGGTTTCTGTGTGGAATAGATAATGACTTCATAACCGCTTTTGTTAAAGATATCTACTATATCAAGCAGGTTTGTTTTGATCTTTCCCTTGCCTGCTTTTGGGTTAAAAACAAAGAACATTTTCTTATCCATTTCTGGCAATTCTCCTTTTTTCAGGGTTTAAACGCGTAGTTTTCAGGGTACGCAGATTTCTATTTATATAATATAAAAAAAAAGGTGGGAAAAGTCAATGGGATTTGGCGGGCAAAAAGTTTGAGGATATCAGCAAATATTTTTGTATGGCAAGTTATATTTAAGCATGATAGAATGAGAAGGTATTTTATTATAGAAAGGATTTGATTTTTATGATTAAGCTGATTGCTTCAGATATAGATGGTACTCTGGTTAAGGATGGGACTCTGGCTATTGACAGGGAATATATGGATGTTATCGGAAAGCTGCTTGATAAGGGGATTATGTTTGTGGCCTGCTCCGGACGGCAGTACAGGAGTGAAAAAAAGCTGTTTGCACCTGTCGCAGACAGACTGCTTTATATTTCTGACGGAGGCACTGTTGTAAGAACTCCAAAGGAGATTCTGAAAGTAGATACTCTGCCAGACGAGATATGGAAAGGGATGTGCTCTATGGTAAGAGAAAATATGCCTTCCTGTGATTATTTTATTTCCACACCTGAATGCTGTTTTGCAGAAGACGGAGGCAGCCAGATGTTTCACTGGCTGAGGGATTCATATGGATATGATATCCATGAAGTTCCGGAAATGTTAAAACTTGAAGGACAGCAGGTAAACAAATTTGCTGTCTATCACCCAAATGCCTGCGAGGAAATGTGCGCTCCATTATTCACTCCCACCTGGAAAGATAAAACAGTTATGGCTGCCGCAGGCAAGGAATGGATGGACTGTACTGCCCCAGGTTCCGGCAAAGGTCCTTCCGTTGCTTTTCTGCAGGAATATCTGGGAATCTCACCTGAAGAAACCTGCACATTCGGAGATAATATTAATGATATTGAAATGCTGCAGAGTGCAGGTCACAGCTACGCTGTCTCCAACTCCCGCCCTGAAGTCCAGGCAGTTGCCAAAGACACCTGCCCGCCCTACTGGGAGAACGGGGTTCTTCAGATTTTAAAATCATTTCTATAATATGAGGGAAGCTTACGCTTCCCTCACTGCATCTTTCATAGTCTTCACGTATTCTTTTACATACGGTACACATTTCTCACCGTGAGCAGCACACAGCTTCACAATTGCAGATCCTACAATAGCTCCATCTGACTGTGCTGCCATCTTCTTTGCCTGCTCCGGCGTAGAAATACCAAATCCCACAGCACATGGAATATCCTTTGCAGCCTTCACTAACTTCACCATAGCTCCGATATCCGTAGTAATATTAGTTCTTGTTCCTGTAACACCAAGAGAAGACACACAATACACAAACCCTTCCGCATCTTTCGCAATCTGTGTGATCCTTTCATGGGAAGTCGGTGCGATCAGAGAAATCAGATCAATACCATATTTCTTACATACACTGTCAAATTCTTCTTTTTCCTCATACGGCACATCCGGAAGTATCAGTCCATCCATACCAATCTCTGCCGCAGTTTTGATAAAACGTTCTGTTCCATAGGAAAATACCACATTCGCATAAGTCATAAACACCATTGGAACTGAACTGTTTTTTCTGATATTTACTACCATATCAAACACTTTGTCTGTAGTCACACCATTTGAAAGGGCTCTTACATTTGCAGCCTGGATCACCGGTCCCTCCGCTGTAGGATCAGAAAACGGGATTCCAAGTTCAATCAGGTCTGCACCTGCTTTCTCCATTGCATAGACAATCTGCTCTGTCACTTCCAGAGACGGATCTCCACAGGTAATAAACGGAATAAATGCCTTTTCTTTTTCAAATGCCTCTGTAATTCTTTTATTCATGTAAATCCTCTCCTCTGTAACGTGCGATTGCTGCACAGTCTTTGTCTCCACGTCCCGAAATAGTAATAACCACAATCTGGTCTTTTCTCATCTGGGGAACGATTTTCTTTGCATAAGCTACTGCGTGAGCGCTTTCAATCGCAGGAATGATTCCCTCTGTTCTGGAAAGATACTCAAATGCATCTACAGCCTCTTCATCTGTGACCGGTACATACTCTGCACGTCCTGTATCATACAGATGCGCATGCTCCGGTCCGATTCCCGGATAATCCAGACCTGCGGAAATAGAATATACAGGTGCGATCTGTCCATATTCATCCTGACAGAAATAAGATTTCATTCCATGGAAAATTCCAAGCCTGCCGGTTGCGATGGTTGCAGCTGTCTCTGCTGTATTGACACCACGTCCGGCTGCCTCACATCCGATCAGACGCACATCTTTGTCATTGATGAAATTATAAAAGGTTCCGATCGCATTGGAGCCGCCACCCACACATGCCAGAACTGCATCCGGAAGTCTGCCTTCTTTCTCAAGGATCTGCTCTTTGATCTCTTTGGAGATCACAGCCTGGAAATCACGGACAATAGTAGGAAACGGATGAGGTCCCATCACAGAGCCAAGCACATAATGAGTGTCAGAAATACGGTTGGTCCACTCCCTCATTGTCTCAGAAACTGCATCCTTCAGTGTTGCAGTACCGGAAGTAACTGCATTGACCTTTGCTCCAAGAAGACGCATTCTGTACACATTTAATGCCTGACGGTCTGTATCCTCCTTTCCCATAAAAATCTCACATTCCATGCCCATAAGGGCTGCTGCTGTTGCTGTTGCCACGCCATGCTGTCCCGCACCTGTCTCTGCGATCACACGGGTTTTTCCCATTTTTTTTGCAAGAAGCACCTGACCAAGTACATTGTTAATCTTATGTGCGCCTGTGTGGTTTAAGTCCTCTCTCTTTAAATACACCTTTGCACCGCCAAGATCTTCTGTCATATGGGATGCATAGTAAAGACGGGAAGGTCTTCCTGCATATTCATTCAGGAGCTCTGTAAGCTCTGCGTTAAACTCCGGGTCATCTTTATAATGGTTATAGGCTTCCTCCAGTTCAATGACAGCATTCATCAATGTTTCCGGAATGTACTGTCCTCCATGGATGCCGAATCTTCCTTTTGACATCTTTGTTATCCTCCTTGTATGTATGTCAGGCAGATAAAATCATCCGCTGTACTGCCTCCAATATCTTATCTCTGTCTTTCACTCCATCTGTCTCCACACTGCTGCTCAGGTCTACCGCATAGGGATGAATCGTTCTGATAGCTGTTTCCAGATTATCCGCCCCAAGTCCTCCTGCCAGAAAAAATGGTCTTTTTATATCCGGGATCAGTGACCAGTCAAAAGTTCGTCCTGTTCCCCCGCTTCCCTGATCAAACAGAATATAATCTGCCGGACTGTTCAGGGCATTTTCAATATCCTGAGCTGTTTTTACAGAAAAGGCTTTTATAACCTGATGACCCGTATTCTTCCTGATTCTCTTAATATACGCCTCATCTTCCTGACCATGGAGCTGCGCAATATGTATGGTTCCCTCAAGGAGCAGCTTCTCTACACGCTCAGGTACTGCATTTACAAAAACACCTACAGAAATAATATCCGGGTCCAGCTTTGCGGTGAGCTCTCTCACCTGATCTTCTGTAACATTTCTGCTGCTCTTTGGAACCTCTATAATAAATCCTGCATAATCCGGTTTTGCCTCATTTACATATATAATGTCTTCCGGACGTTTCAGCCCGCAGATTTTAATTTTTGTTTTTTGCCCTGGTTCTTGATTCATATCAGATTCTCCGTTTATTATAATGGACTTCCATTTAAGCTTTCCAATGCTGCTTTTTTGTCCGGACTTCTCATCAGTGTTTCACCGATCAGTACCGCATCCACCTTATTTTCATAAAGGAGCCTGATATCATCCGGAGTGCGGATCCCACTCTCAGAAACAAAAACCACATTTCCAGGTGCCATTTTTCTGAGGCGGATGCTGTTATTCATATCTACCTGAAAAGTCCTGAGATCACGGTTATTCACTCCTACGATCTCTGCACCAAGATTTAAGGCTCTGTCAACTTCGTATTCATCATGTGCTTCTACCAGTGTATCCAGCCCCAGCTCTTTTGCAAGCTGCC
>CAKSAW010000036.1 GCA_934437695.1 uncultured Blautia sp.
TCATTTACACCGATACGTTTTACAGGTACAGGTGCTTTTTCAGACAGGCATTCGCATACAGCTCCGCCAAGTCCGCCGATCACAGAATGTTCTTCTACAGTTACAATTTTACCTGTTTCTTTGGCAGCTGCAACTACAAGTTCCTCATCCAGAGGTTTAATTGTGTGGATATTGATTACTTTTGCATCTACACCATCTGCTGCAAGCTTCTCTGCTGCTTCAAGAGCAGGAGCTACGCAAAGACCGTTTGCGATGATTGTAAGGTCTTTTCCCTCACGAAGGACAATACCTTTACCTAATTCAAATTTATAATCCGGTCTGTCATTGATAACAGGAACTGCCAGACGTCCAAATCTCATATATACAGGTCCAACATGCTCATAAGCTGCTTCTACCATAGCTTTTGCTTCGATATCATCAGAAGGGCAGGCAACAACCATTCCCGGAATTACTCTCATAAGAGCAAAATCCTCACAGCACTGATGAGTAGCACCATCTTCACCTACAGAGATTCCACCGTGAGTAGCACCAATCTTTACATTGATCTTCGGATATGCGACAGAGTTACGAACCTGCTCAAAAGCACGTCCTGCTGCAAACATAGCAAATGTACTGGCAAAAGGAACTTTTCCTGTTGTAGCCAGACCTGCAGCAATACCCATCATATTGCACTCGGCAATACCACAGTCAATATGACGTTCCGGAAATTCTTTTTTGAACACACCTGTCTGAGTAGCTGCAGCAAGGTCAGCGTCCAGAACAACCAGGTTCTCATGTTTCTTACCTAATTCAACCAGTGCAGCACCGTAGCTTGCTCTTGTTGCGATCTTCTTTACTTCTGACATAATGCTTCACCTACCTTTTCTAAGTCTGCCATTGCCTGTGCATACTGCTCATCATTTGGAGCTTTGCCATGCCATCCGGCCTGGTTTTCCATGAAGGAAACGCCTTTTCCTTTAACAGTTTTCATAATGATTGCTGTAGGCATTCCTTTGGTAGCCTTAGCTTCATCAAAAGCTGCCTTTAACTGATCCATATCATTTCCGTCTGCAACATTGATCACATGGAAGTTAAATGCTTCAAATTTCTTATCGATCGGGTATGGAGAACATACATCGTCAATCTTACCATCGATCTGAAGTCCGTTGTTGTCTACGATCACTACAAGGTTGTCCAGTTTTCTGTGTCCTGCGAACATAGCAGCTTCCCACACCTGACCTTCCTGTATCTCACCGTCACCTAATAAGGTATATACACGATAGCTTTCGTTGCTTAATTTAGCAGAAAGTGCCATACCTGTTGCTGCAGAGATTCCCTGTCCAAGAGAACCGCTGGACATATCAACACCCGGGATATGTTTCATATCCGGATGTCCCTGTAAATAAGAACCAAGATGACGAAGAGTCTTCAGGTCTTCTTTCGGGAAAAATCCTCTTTCTGCAAGTGCAGAATAGTATCCTGGTGCTGTGTGGCCTTTGGAAAGTACAAAACGGTCACGATCAGCTTTCTTAGGATCCTTAGGATCAATGTTCATTTCTTCAAAATATAAGTATGTGAATACATCTGCTGCAGACAGAGATCCGCCCGGATGTCCTGCTTTTGCAGCATGTACTGCTGTAACGATGTCTTTGCGGACTTCGTTTGCAATTTTCTGAAGTTCTAATTTTTCCATTATGGTAAATTCTCCTTATTCGCCGAATACTGCTTTATAATCTTTCTGGAATTTCTCAATACCTGCATCTGTCAGAGGATGTTTTGTCATCTGTACGATTACATTGTACGGAACAGTTGCAATGTCAGCACCTGCAAGTGCGCAGTCTGTTACATGAATCGGATTTCTTACGCTTGCAGCAATAATCTCTGTCTCGATTCCTGCTACTTCGAAGATCTCAGCAATCTCACGAATCAGATCTACACCTCTTGTGGAGATGTCATCAAGTCTTCCAAGGAATGGAGATACATATGTAGCACCTGCCCTTGCTGCCAGAAGTGCCTGATTAGCTGTGAAGATCAGTGTAACATTTGTCTTGATTCCTTCTGCATTCAGAACTTTAACTGCTTTCAGACCTTCTACTGTCATAGGGATCTTAACGATCATATTTGGATGGATTGCTGCAATCTCACGTCCTTCTTTGATCATACCTTCAGCGTCTGTTGTAGTAGCTTTAACTTCCCCGCTGATCGGTCCGTCTACGATAGATGTAATCTCTTTGATCACTTCTTTGAAATCTCTTCCTTCTTTTGCGATAAGGGATGGATTTGTTGTAACACCACAGATCACACCCATATCGTTAGCTGCCTTAATATCTTCTACCTTTGCTGTGTCAATAAAAAATTTCATGTTCCTGTCCTCCTGATTTTGTTTTTTATAATCGCTCATTTGATTTGATGATTCCATTATAGCAAACTTTACAGTACGGTCAAGTACAACGAAATATTATTAATAATTTTTCTATTAATAATTAAATATTTTATTAACTTATCATCCTTTTGTCAAAACAGGTTCTCTTTTCAGAAACACAAAAGCTCTTTTGAAGTATCCCACCTGTACGCTTTCGTCATATTTTCATGAAACATCTTCAAAATTATTATTAATAATTTTCATTCGGCGTATTTAATTATTTTTTAGTTTTTACATACCCCGTAGTGCGTCTTGCTATCAGCTTAGGGGTATATTCAATATTATAGAGACTGACAGGAGCAGAATCTGTAAGAAAACGATCCTGGGCATCAATCTTGCGAAAGATAATATCGCAGGCATCCCTGCCTTTGAGTGCCACAAAATGATCAATGGTCGTAAGAGATATCTTACGTATCCCCGAATAAAAAATATTATCACACCCGATCACTGAAACATCTCTCGGTACATGGATCCTGGCTTCATGCAAAGCATCCAGCGCACCAATAGCCATCATATCATTCTGTCCTGCAATGGCTGTGAATTTCCTTCCTTCATTCAGAAGCTCCATGGTAAGTTCATATCCCATGGAGTATTCAGAATCCATTCTGGGAATCTGCATATCGATCGCCTCATCTGCAGCTTTGATGATCACATGATCCTTCAGACCTTCTTTTTCAAACTCTCTGACAAAACCATTTACACGTTTTGTCCTCTGCCATTGTCTCCTTGTCAGGGGCGGAGTGATAAACGCTACATCTCTGTGCCCCAGATCAAGCAAATGTCTTGCCATTATCCTGCCCACAACCGTATTATCCTGATTAATGGCATCTACAGTTGTTGTTTTTTCTTTATTACTGATAATAACCAGCGGGATTGTCCGTGCCAGTTCCTCTACCTGCTGCTGAAAATCCGGATTTGGATTACAGCTGTAGATAATGCCCTGCGGCTCTATTGTGCCCATCATACGCAGATATTTTTCTTCAAGGCGGGGATCTCTCTGCGTATTACAGATAAAAACCCCATATCCCTGTTTATTCGCCACTGCTTCAATCCCCTGAAGCAGAAGTACATAATACGGACTTGTCAGTGTAGGGCAGAAAACAACGATCAGTTTTTCTTTCCGGCTGTCTTTTTTATTTTTACGGCCAGGAAGATGATACCCCAGCTCACTGGCTGCCTGCTCTACCTTCTCCACGGTTTCCCTTGAAAAAGAAACATTGTATTTCTTATTCAGGATCATGGAAACAGTTGCCTGTGAAACTCCTGCCTTCCTTGCCACATCAGAAGAAGTTGCTTTCTTTTTAGACAAAGTCACCCTCCTTTTTCAGATCATCCTTATCCGGTAACTGTTAAAGTTCTACACGACCCTCAAGAGCGCGCAGCAAAGTAACCTCATCAATATATTCCAGATCTCCGCCTACAGGAACACCACTTGCGATTCTGCTGACTTTGATCCCCGTAGGTTTGATCAGCTTACTGATATACATTGCTGTTGTCTCCCCTTCCAGACTGGAGTTGGTTGCAATGATCACTTCTTTTACCTCATCTTTTGCCAGACGCTGCATAAGCTCTTTCAGCTTAATGTCATCCGGTCCAATCCCCAACATGGGAGAGATCGCACCATGAAGAACATGATAAACACCGTCAAATTTTCCTGTCTTTTCATACGCAGCAAGATCTCTTGTATTTTCTACCACCATGATTACTGAATGATCTCGCCTGTCATTGCTGCAGATCGGACAGATTTCTTTATCTGTCAGAGTACAGCAGCATTTACAGTACTGCACATTCTCTCTTGCATTAACAATAGATGCGGTAAGCTGCTGCACCTGATCCTTCGGCATATTCATAATATGAAATGCCAGCCTCTGTGCAGACTTCGCACCAATTCCCGGAAGATGGGAAAGCTGCTCGATCAGCTTATTGATATGACTGCTGTAGTATTCCATCAGAATGGAAGACCTCCGCCAAGTCCGCCCAGACCACCTGTCAGTTTGGACATAACAGCTGCAGATTCCTCCTCAACCTTGCGAAGCGCTTCATTTGTTGCTGCAACGATCAGATCCTCCAGCATTTCAATATCGTCCGGATCTACAACCTCTTCCTGAAGTTTTACTTTTGTCACTTCTCTTTTACCGGAAATAGTTACCTCTACAGCACCACCGCCTGCAGTAGCTGTAAATTCTTTTTCCTCCAGGGCTTTCTGGTTTTCTTCCATCTGACGCTGCATTTTCTGCGCCTGTTTCATAAGGTTATTCATATTTCCCGGCATGCCCATTCCCGGGAATCCTCCACGCTTTGCCATTATGGTATCCTCCTTGTTATAGTTATTGTCATTTTTACGGTTTCACTCATTATTTCTCAGTTTCATCAGGATCTTCTTCTATGACAACATCCATATGGATATTATCTCTGATTGCCTGATCCACCGTAATATTTGCCAGATTTGTATGCTGATGCTTATCTGCCACCAGCATCTGGATTTCTACAGTTTTTCCTGTCTGAGCGGCAATGATATCCTGAAGTTCTTTCTTTGCCTCCGGGTTATCCACATAAGACTGCCCCAGGAAATCCTGGAATTCCACATAAAGCACCGGTTCTCCTGTTTCACCGTTATACTTCGGAACAGATTTCTGAAGCATCTGTTTGAACATCCCCGTTGTCTGTCCTGTGATCACTCTCCAACCTGCCACAATCTTCTGCAGATCCTCTGGCGCTGCTTTTGCCGGCGATTTCTCTGCTGCTTTATTAAACATTCCGGTCTCTGTGACCGACTGGCCCGTTTTCTGCTGAACAATCACCTGCTGCACCGGGCGCTCATCCATCCGCTGTTCCAGTACACGCAATCTGTCCAGAACAGAATCCAGATTTGTCTCCATTGCAGGACGACACAGCTTGATCAGTGCAATCTCCACAAGAACCCTCTTCTGAGTTGCATACCGGATCTGATTGGACAAGTCTGAAAAAATACGGATATACCGCATTAATGTCTCCACATCCAGCATAGTACTTTCTTCCTTCAGAAGCTTCATATTCTCAGATGAGACATCGATTGCTTCCTCCGGATCCTCAGATGTTTTTACCAGAAGAAGATTTCTCATATACCAGGTAAAATCCCCGACAAACTGACTCAGTTCTCTGCCGCCTACGATCAGTTCTTCCAGAATGTGGATAGAACCTGTCACATCGCCCCGGATAACCTTTCGCAAGAGCTTGCTGAAAACTTCTGTATCAACAGCTCCCAGCACTTCCAGGACCTTATCATAAGTAAGTTCCTGTCCCAGATAAAACGCAATACACTGGTCAAGAAGGCTCAAAGCATCTCGCATAGAACCATCTCCTGCTTTTGCCACATAGCGTACTGCTTTCTCTTCAGCAGATACACCTTCAACCTTAAGCAGTTCATCCAGTCTTGCAGCTATCGTATCTATGGTGATCCTGTGAAAATCATATCTCTGACATCTGGACAAAATCGTGATCGGAATCTTATGCGCCTCTGTGGTTGCCAGGATAAACATAACATAAGACGGCGGTTCTTCCAGAGTTTTCAAAAGCGCATTAAATGCGCCTGTGGAAAGCATATGAACCTCATCTATAATGTATACTTTATATTTACCCTCTGTAGGGCGGTAAGAAACCTCTTCTCTGATCTCACGGATATTATCTACACCATTGTTGGATGCAGCATCAATCTCGATCACATTCATAGCAGTTCCTGCCTGAATTGCCTTACACATGGCACATTCATTACAGGGACTGCCATTTACGGGATGCTCACAATTAACTGCTTTCGCCAGGATTTTGGCTACTGTAGTTTTACCGGTTCCTCTGGTACCGCAGAACAGATATGCATGACCAATACGATTATGTTTTATCTGATTCGTCAGAGTAGTTACTATATGATCCTGACCCTTAACATCTGCAAAATTATCCGGTCTGAATTTTCTGTAAAGAGCAGTATAACTCATGAACAAACTCCTATCTTATTATCACAGCCGCCGCGGAAAAATTCCCGCGGCGGTCTTTTTACATCCATATCTTATATGAAAGGTATCTCTCAGTCAAGTACTGTTTAATTTAATCAGTCACCAAAACTGATGCCGATCTGTTTTGCAGCAACTACCAGCTGATCTTTCGGTGATACCATCTTAAGCTTGCCTGCACACTCTTCAAGAGGCACTCTTTTGATCTTGCCATTTACCACACCGATCATTACACCGTATACACCATCCATGATCGCCTGAGCTGCACCTGCACCGATCCTTGTAGAAAGAACGCGGTCATACGGACACGGTTCTCCTCCTCTCTGTGTATGTCCGGGAACTGTGACGCGGACTTCACTTCCTATCTCTTTATAGATCTGATCTGCGATTTCATAGGAAACAGACGGATATTTTTTTGCTCTGGCTTCCAGTTTCTCTTTATATTTCTTCTTTGGAAGTTCTGCGTCTTCTTTGGAGATAGCGCCCTCTGCAACTGCAAGGATCGTAAAACGTTTACCTGCTTTTGCACGTTTCTGGATTGCCTGTGTGACCTTCTTAATGTCATACGGGATCTCCGGAATCAGGATAATGTCTGCACCGCCTGCAACACCTGCATGAAGTGTCAGGCTTCCTACTTTATGTCCCATGATCTCCACAATAAATACACGTCCGTGTGAAGATGCTGTTGTATGGATACAGTCAATTGCATTTGTGGCAATGTTTACCGCACTCTGGAAACCAAAAGTCATATCTGTTCCATAGATGTCATTATCAATAGTCTTTGGAAGATGGATAATGTTCAGGCCTTCTTCTCTCAGAAGGTTTGCTGTTTTCTGAGTGCCATTTCCACCAAGGATCACAAGACAATCAAGACAGAGTTTATAATAAGTCTGCTTCATTGCTTCAACCTTATCCAGACCCTTCTCATCAGGAACACGCATCAGTTTGAACGGCTGTCTGGAAGTTCCAAGAATCGTACCGCCCTGTGTGAGGATTCCGGAGAAATCTTTGGATGTGAGCATACGGTATTTTCCATAGATCAGTCCTTTGTACCCATCGTCAAATCCATAAACTTCCAGTTCATCCAGATTGTTGCTCAGTCCCTTTACCACTCCCCGCATGGTAGCGTTAAGTGCCTGACAGTCACCACCGCTGGTAAGCATACCTATTCTTTTAATCATGATAGTATCCTCCATTTCTGTGTTTTAACAATTATCAATATCCGCAGCAAGACACGCAGTATCTTCATGGTTATCGCAAACAAAGTAAGCGTTAACTATCCATGTGTTATCATTCGTGTAACAAGCTATAATACTATACTATATCTGTTTCCAGAATAATGATAGTTTATTTCTGTTTATTATATAATATTTACGGTTTTCACACAATAGTGTTGGAAATCTTTTATTCCAATCCTTTTGTTCTGATGATTCTCTATTGACAAAATCTCAGACCGCCTATATAATCAAGAGTGCGCAGCCGGGGAGATAGCGGTGCCCTGTACCTGCAATCCGCTACAGCAGGGGTGATGCCAATCTGAGGCTTGTATCCTGTGGAGCTGCCCTCTATAAGTGGCGTTGACGTTTGGGTCTTACGCAACAGGAATCTGTGAACCGTGTCAGGACAGGAATGTAGCAGCACTAAGCAGAAGCTCTTGTGTGCCGTAAGGGTGCCTGGGCTGAGTTAACTGTAGAGGTAACGTCTGTGGGACCATTCCGAGGTGCGGCGCGCAAAAAAGAATATTCATGATGCAGGTCATCATATAACAAAAAGCATTCGGAATTTTATCTGTTGATAATTTCCTGAATGCTTTTCTTATTTTTGCGGTTCACAAAAAGTCCATATAATGACAGAGGCAGGAAAGAATCCCGCCCCTGTCATATTTTTCACTTATACAATTTCCATCAGACAAAAAATAATTAATCCTCCACTGCCTGTACCTGACTTTTATTCTTATATTTTTTCATTACATGGAAGTAATATGGAATCAATGGGATTAATGCCGCAATCCATGCAGCAGGATCTGCCAGACATACACCGGCAAAGGAAGTATGTCCTGCGATCAGCACAACGATTCCCGTTCTTGCCACCAGTTCAAATACCCCGCCAAGCATTGGTACAAGTCCATATCCCATTCCCTGCAGAGTATTTCGATAAAGGAAAATACTTCCAAGAAACGGATATGCCCAGAATACTGTCCGGAAATAAGTGACAGAAACATTTACTACATCCTGTTCTGACGGACTCACAAAAAGATATGTCAGATATTTTCCGAAGAAAAACATCAGGAACATAACAAAAACGCTCCATCCCAGTATCATCATCTGTGTACAGCGAACTCCCTGTTTTACACGATCCATCTCTCCTGCACCCCGGTTCTGACCTACATAGGTTGCAATGGTTGCACCAAAGGCCGTAAATACTGTAGCAAAAATATTCTGGATCTTACCTGCTGCTGAAAATCCCGCCATATGTACAGGTCCGTAAATATTCACCGCGCTCTGCACAATAATGGTTCCGATTGCTGTAATCGAGAACTGCAATCCCATAGGAATTCCAAGCTTCAAAAGCCTGCCGAAACTGTCCCAGCATATCTCAAAATCCTTCCGCTCCAGATGAAGAATTGGAAATCTTTTTACAATATAAATCAGGCAGCACACTGCCGAAATTCCCTGTGCGATCACTGTGGCATATCCGCATCCTTCTACACCCATTCCAAAGACTGCAATAAAAACTACATCCAGAATAACATTGATCACAGCCGAAATGATCAGGAAATACAATGGCGACTTGGAGTCACCCAGTGCACGCAGGAAAGCCGCAAGTGCATTGTATGCACCTGTGATAATAAGACCTGCATAAATAATTCCCATATATGCAGTTACATCACTAAATACCTCTTCCGGCGAATTCATCAGATGCAGAATTGGTTTGTTCGCAAGACTGAATCCTATTGTCATGACAATGGAAAATGCAGCCATAAGGTAAATGGACATGGCAACATAATGGCGCATCCTGTCAAACTTTTTCGCTCCGAACATCTGGGCTACGATAATCGCAAATCCACTGCTGAGTCCATTCAGCCAGCCGGTCACAAAAAACATCAGTGAACCGGTGCTTCCGATAGCTGCAAGGGCATTTACTCCGATAAATTTTCCGGCAACAATGGAATCTGCAATATTATAAAACTGCTGAAAAAGATTTCCCAGGCACATTGGGATCATAAATTTTATTATCAGACTCACCGGACTGCCGACGGTCATGTCGTTTGTTGTATCTTTTTTCATTCTTTTTATTCGCCTCTTTTTATTTCTGCCTGTAACATTAATCCTGTTACTTCTATTACTTCTATTATTTCTATTACTTTTATTACTCTTATTGCCTTTAAGATTTTTCCTGTTTTTGTTTTTCCATTTTTGTTTTTGTGTTTTTTACTTTTATTGTTCCGGTTCTCTCTCCGGATTCTTCTGTGCAGCTTTAAGAACTGCCTTTTCCTGTTTCTTTCTCTCACGAAGTTTTTTGAAAAACTCGGACAACATAGAAGAACATTCCTCTTCCAGAATTCCCTGTGTGATCTTTACCTGATGATTAAATCCATCCACCTGCAAAAG
>CAKSAW010000037.1 GCA_934437695.1 uncultured Blautia sp.
ACTATGAACAAAAAAGAAATTTCCGAAATCAAGAAACAGTTCACTCCGGCAAACTGCTCCATCACCCGCATCTGCGGATGCTATGTTGACGGAGAAAAAAACAAAAAAACCGAATTAAAAGAAGCATTTCTTTCCTTATCAGAGGAAGAAATGTTCAAATACTTCGATATTTTCCGCAAATCCCTTTCAGGAACAATCGGAAAAAACCTGATGAACATGGAGTTTCCCCTTGACCAGGAAACAGAAGGCGGAACCCAGCATTTTCTTATGAAATTAAGAAACAGCAAACTGACAGATGATACATTAATAGAAAGCTTCTACGATAAGATCATCGAAAACTACGATTATCCAGAGAACTATTACATCATTCTGATCCATGGAGTATATGATATCCCCGGGAAATCATCAGACGGTGCAGAGATGTTCGACGCATCCGACGAGATCTACGAACACATCATGTGCTGCATCTGCCCTGTAAAGCTTTCAAAGGCAGGTCTCTGCTATAATGCAGAAACCAACAGTATTCAGGACCGCATACGCGACTGGATCGTAGAATTACCTGATGTTGCCTTCCTTTTCCCACAATTTAATGACCGCAGCACCGATATTCACGGAGTCCTTTATTATAGCAAGAACGCAAATGAACTCAGAGACATCTTTATTGATGAACTCCTTGGATGTACAGCTCCTCTTTCTGCCGGCGGACAGCGTGACTCCTTCAACGCACTGGTAGAAGATACTCTGGGTGAAGACTGCAAATATGATACTGTATTGAATATCCACGAGAAATTAAACGAACTGATAGAATCTCAAAAAGACGAACCGGAACCTGTAGTCCTGACTAAATCTGAAGTAAAACGTCTCTTTGAGGAATGTGGCATAGAAGACGAAAAACTACAGTCTTTTGATGAACAATATGAGATAAATGCCGGCGAAAAATCCTCTCTGGTTGCCTCCAACCTCACCAATACCCGAAGATTCGAGATCAAAACTCCGGATGTTGTTGTTCACGTAGACCCTGAACGCGCTGATCTTGTGGAAACACGTGTGATCGACGGGCGCAGATGTCTTGTGATTCCAATGGAGGGAGAAGTTGAACTTAACGGTATTCGCGTACATACTGGAACAGAGGAGGTATCTGATGGAGAATAATCGAAAACTTTTATTTTTTGATATTGATAAGACCTTATTAACACCTTATCCATGGACTGTTCCTGATAATGCTAAACAAGCTTTAAAGGAAGCTCGCAATAATGGACATCTCCTTTTTATCAATTCTGGCCGTGTCCGTTCTATGATCCCGGATATTATCAGAGAAATGGATTTTGACGGCTACGTATGTGGCTGCGGCAGCCAGATTTATATGAATGACGAACTTTTATTTTCCAGCTCTATACCAAACCCTCTCTGCCGCGAGACTATAGAACAACTGCGAAAATGCAGGATCCCTGCACTTTTTGAACATCCTGATAAGCTTTTATATGATGGTAATTCGTGCGCTCTTCCTGATACACTCCAGCGTATGAAATCAGAATTCACAGTAGAGGATCTGTCTCTCTACTCTCCGGAAACATATAATAAATTTACATTTGACAAATTTTTAGTTTTTCCTTCTGCTGATTCTGATGCGGAAACCTTCCGCAAATTTGCAGACAAACACTTTTCGCGTTTTGTTCACGAAGACAAAGCCTGGGAACTGACTCAGAAAAATTACAGCAAAGCTACAGGAATTCAATTTCTGGCAGACCGCCTTGGAATATCAGTCAAAAGCACCTTTGCATTCGGCGACAGTGCTAACGACCTTCCTATGCTTCAGTTTGCAGGCACCAGCATTGCAATGGGCGACTCCGATCCTCTGATCCTGCCTCACTGCAATTACCAGACAACCAATATTGAGGATAATGGAATTGCCAATGCTTTAAAACATTTCCATCTCATTTGACAGCGCATACAGGATAACTCTCTCAGATTTACGTTATTTCTGTATGCCGGAGAAAATAGATATGAATATAATTAATCAAAAATTTGACTCAGAAACCACACCTATATATTTTTCTCTTGCACTAAAGAGATCTTATAATGTATACATCATATATTTTGTGTTATTCATGATCTGCATTGCATATTTCAGACATCCACTTAATGCACTTCCTGTTGGAGGCTGGCTTATTGCCTGCCTCCTGGCAAAATATTATATGAACCGCATATTTATACGCTGGGAATTTCTGTTTTATGTTATAATCTCAACAGGATGGATCTCCTATTTTGTCTATTATTATGGTTGGGACGTGGGTGGCACAAACTTTATTTTACCGTTAATGCTGATCTCCATGTTTTCACTGTACGATACGATATTTAACAAAATTGCTTTTACAGTTTTTTTATTTATACTGAGGATGATCCTGTTTTTCCACTGCCAGGCCCATGCTCCTGTATATATTCTCACAGGAACACCTAAACTGATCTTACAGATTTTAAACACAATTTTATCTTTTGTGATCATGGGCGTGATATGCATGACCTTCAGCGCCAACCTTCAGAAAGCAGAGAAGCATCTGATGCTGTATAACATCGAACTGCAGCAACAGGCAGGAACTGATCCGCTTACCACTCTCTACAACAGACGCCGTATGGAGGAAATCCTGAAAAATCATATCAAAGCCAATCCAACAGAGAATTTCAGCATCGCTATTGGTGACATCGATCTTTTTAAAAACATCAACGATACTTATGGTCATAACTGTGGAGATCAGGTGTTGAAATCCCTCTCCGATTTATTCCGGCAAAAAACTCTCGGAATAGGTCATGTATGCAGATGGGGCGGAGAAGAATTTCTTTTCTTTTTTCCAGACCTTAATCTGGATGCTGCCGCCACCCTTATGAATGACATCAATATTGCAGTGAGCAGATGTAATATGAATTATAAGGATATTACCCTTCATGTGACCATGACCTTTGGTGTAGAAGAAAATGACTACCACTCCAATATTTCCGATATTATAAAAAGCGCCGATGACAAACTTTATTACGGCAAGACTCATGGACGGGACACTGTGATTTCCTGACAGCACTTATAATTTTCGGACAATTATATCAAAAACAGCTATGTGAAAACCTCTGTTTTCATCATAGCTGTTTTTTATTAATGTTCTTATTTAGCCGCCTCTGTAGGTGTTGCTTCCGGTGTTGCTGTTGTTTCCGCTTCTTCCTCTGCTGCCGGAGTCTCAGTTGCTTCTGCTGCCGGTGTTTCTGTAGCCTGTGCTTCCTCTGTCACTTCTGCTTCAGGTGTCGGTGTTGCTTCTTCTGTTACTTCAGGTGTCGGAGTCTCTTCCGGAGTCGGAGTCGGTGTTGGTGCTGTAAAGGTATGTTTGTCAGTGATCTTAAGAGTCTTAAGAACCTTCTTAACCTCTTTTATATCTGCCTCATCCAGCCATTTGTCAGTTGTTTCTGTATAATATGTGCTTTCCTTAGAATTCTGAAGAGATTCTCTCTTAGATGCTGTGGCATCTTCATCATTGATCTTATCAAGTCTTACCACATAATATCCTGTATCCGTCTCAATAATACTGTCTGCAACTTCTCCATCTTTTAATCCGCGCAGCACAGTCAGAACCTCGTCCGGATATGCTTCTCCGCTGGAGTCTTCATCCTCATCTTCACTTTCCTTAGTAGTAAAATTACCCTGTACTGCAGAATAACTTTCATCTACGCCCTGGGCAACCTCGCTCATATCTGCTGTAGGATCCTCTTTCATCTTATCAAGGATCTCCTGAGCCTGTTCTTTCTTTTTCTCTTTATCCTCATCAGTTACATCATCACCACTTGTAGAGATACTTACATAGGTAAATGTAGTCTGATTAGCTTCATCATCAGATACTGTGATATTTCCCTCAGCTACAACCGGATCATACATCTTTTTCTGGATTGTCTGAAGTTCAAGCAATGTTTTTACCTGATCCTCTGTTACAGCCAGTTCCTTGATCGTTTCCTCACTGTTTGCAGCCATGAACTGTGATGCAGCTTCTGTAATCGCTGCCTCATCATCCTCTGTAAGCTTTACATCATAATCAGCAGCTTTCTCTTTCAGAACATACATCTTTTCAATAGACTCCAGGCTGCTTTTTACTGCCTGATCACCATAGGTTTCATCAGAATCCTCATCTGCTGTCTGATCCCAGATATTGTCTGCACTTCCCATATAACTCAGATACATTGCAGTTGTCTGTTTCTGCTGTTCCCGGGCATAAAGGCTCACAACTCCAAGCGGAATATCTGTTCCGTCAACTGTAGCCACTGTTTTAGTTCCATCTAATGTTTTACTTCCACAGCCCGTAAGCATACCAGCTGACAGCACACCTGCCAGTGTCACAACGGCTGTTCTTTTTACCATTTCTTTCATTTCTTCCTCCATATTATCAGTCCGTTTCTTCTTTAAATCCCACTTTTCACAGACTGTACTGTTATTAGAGTATAAACTTTTTTCCTGAGAAGGGCAAGGTAAATTAAAAAATATGTGCCACAATTCACACTTTTATCACGATTATCCCATTACCACGCTCAGATAAAATCTGTTACTCCGCCATGTTTTTAAGCTCCTGTGCAAATTCCGTCAATGATACAAGCAGATTTCCCTGAGGTTCCAGAATAAATTTCGGTTCCTGCTCATTCTTAAACTGCAGACCCCTTCTGTATTTCTGCATAAGGATCGGAATTCCTTCAGGATTAAGCCTGGCCTTCTCATAAATAGTAAAACGGACTGCTTTTCCGATTTGTTTCATCTCAGTTACATATCCCTGATGTGCAATTGCCTTTAATTTTGCAATTGCAAGAAGATTCATCACGGCCTTTCCAGGTTCTCCGAAACGGTCCAGAAGTTCTTCCAGCATATCATCATAGTCCTGCTGCGTTTCAATTCCCGCAATTCTTTTATAAATATCAAGCTTCTGAAATTCATTACCTATATAAGAATCAGGAATATACGCATCAACATTAAGATCTATTGATGTTTCAAAATCTTCCATCGTATGAATTCCCTTCGCCTCTTTAACCGCTTCGCTGAGCATTTTGCAATAAAGATCATATCCCACTGCATTCATATGTCCATGCTGCTGTGCACCCAGAAGATTTCCGGCACCGCGAAGTTCCAGATCCCTCATCGCAATCTTAAATCCACTTCCCAGATCTGTATACTCACGGATTGCAGCCAGACGCTTCTCCGCAGTCTCTTTCAGCATCATATTCTGTCTGTACATCAGGAACGCATAGGCAGTTCTGTTAGAACGCCCTATCCTTCCCCGAAGCTGATAGAGCTGGGAAAGTCCATATCTGTCCGAGTCATGAATGATCATGGTATTTACATTGGAAATATCCAGTCCTGTTTCTATGATCGTAGTAGAAACCAGCACATCAATATCTCCATTTACAAAGGAATACATAACATTTTCCAATTCTCTCTCACTCATCTGCCCATGGGCAAAATCCACTCTCGCATCCGGCACCAGCTTTGCAATACGCAGTGCAATATCTGCTATATCTGTCACCCGGTTGTAAACATAATAAACCTGGCCACCTCTGCGTAATTCCCTGTTGATGGCCTCTCGGACCGTCTCTTCATCATATTCCATAACATATGTCTGGATCGGCATTCTGTCCATAGGAGGTTCCTCCAGAACACTCATATCGCGGATTCCGATCAGACTCATATGCAGAGTTCGGGGAATGGGAGTAGCAGTCAGTGTCAGTACATCCACATCCTGCTTTAACTGTTTAATTTTTTCTTTATGTGTTACACCAAATCTCTGTTCCTCATCAACGATAAGAAGACCAAGATTCTTAAACTGCACATCTTTTGAGAGGACTCTGTGTGTTCCGATGATCACATCTACCTGCCCTTTTTTCAGATCTTCTATGGCCTTTTTCTGCTGAGCAGGAGTTCGAAATCTGCACAGCAATTCCACACGTACAGGAAACTCCTTCATTCTCTGGACAAAGGTATTGTATATCTGCTGGGCAAGGATCGTAGTAGGCGCAAGATAAGCCACCTGTCTGCTCTCCTGTACTTCTTTAAACGCAGCGCGCAGAGCTACCTCCGTTTTGCCATAACCTACATCACCGCAGATCAGTCGATCCATGATCTTTGTGCTCTCCATATCCCGCTTTGCATCCTCAATCGCACTGAGCTGATCCTCTGTCTCTTCATATGGAAACATCTCCTCGAATTCTCTCTGCCATACTGTATCAGGGCCACAGACATAGCCTTCCTTCTCCTGACGCACTGCATAAAGCTCCACCAGCTCTCTGGCAATATTTTTAACTGCACCGCGGACTTTACTCTTTGTTTTATTCCACTCCTGAGTGCCAAGCTTATTCAGCTTCGGAACCTTCGCAGTATCCGCTCCTGAATACTTCTGCAGACAATCAAGCTGAGTTGCAGGAATATAAAGATTGCTTCCTTCTCTGTATTCAATTTTAATATAATCCTTAACAATCCTGTCTACTTCAACCTTCTCGATTCCCCGGTAAATACCCAGGCCATGCTTTTCATGGACAACAAAATCACCTATGGAAAGCTCCGCAAAATCCTGAATACGCTTTCCATTATAATTTTTTTTCTTCTTCTTTTTCTTCTGTTCCTGTCCAAAAATATCCGATTCCGTCATTACCGCAAACTTGATCAGCGGATATTCAAACCCTTTTTTTGCATGGCCATAAACCACCATAATCTCTCCAGGTCTGATTTCCCTGTCATAGTCCTGTCCGTAAAAAGCCGCCAGTTCCTCTGCCTGAAGATCCTTCGCCAGTCTTTCTGCTCTTGTACGGGAACCGGAAAGCAGAGCAATCTTATATCCCTGTTTCTTATACTGGTGAAGATCTTTTACAAGAAGCTCGAAGCTGCTGTTATAGGCACTGACAGATTTTACTTCCAGATAAAATTTCTCCCTTACCTTCCAGCCTGTCTGTTTTGGTTCCAGTGCACACACAGAAATACAGTTACGCTTATTCAGTTCTTTCTGAAGTTCTTCAAAAGAGCATAGCCAGTTCTCCGGCAGATTCTGACTTCCTTTTTCCTCCCTGTGCATACGGCTCTGCCTGTATTCCTCTTCTACAGCTTCCCCTTTTTCAGTCAATCGATTCGGTTCATCCAGAAAGATGATCGATCTCTCCTTTGGAAAATAATCCAGAAAAGAAACCCTATCCGTCTCTCCAATATGCTCCACAGCCGGATAGATTGTAATTTCTTCCAGATTCTCCAGCGAACGCTGGCTCTCTGCATCAAAACTCCGGATTGAGTCAATCTCATCTCCCCACAATTCTATACGCCATGGATTCTCCTCTGTAAGACAATATATATCCACAATACCACCTCGCACAGAGAACTGCCCCGGCATCTCCACCTGACCCACTCGTTCATAACCAAGAGCTACCAGCCGTTCCTTCAGCTGATCTATATCTACAGTACTGTCATTTCCATAATGGATCAGTTGTTTTTTTATCTTTTCCAGAGATTCCAGAAAATCCATGCATCCATCAATACTTGTAACAACAGTAAGCTCTTTTTCTTCCAGCAATGCCCTGATCACCTTCATCCTCTGGCGGATCAGAAGATTTCCATGAATATCTGCCTGAAAAAACAGCAGGTCTTTGGCAGGATAAGAATATACTTTCTTATCATAAAATCTGTAGTCTTCATAGATTTCTCTGGCACGGCGTTCATCTTCTGCCAGGACCAGGCGATACGGCGCAATCTCAGAAAGGCCATATATAAGATGAGACTTCTGCGACTCCATACATCCTGAAACCTGCAGAATCCCTTTATTCGTTTTACTCTGTTCTTTAATCTGCTCAAACTCTGCAAGTCCCTGCAGAGGTGTCAAAAATGCTTTCATATTCACCCCTCATTTACCACACTTCAACTGCTCAGCCACAGGAGTAGCTACAACAAAAAGCGGCATCTGTTTCCTGGTATATCATCATTCACAGTTACCGCTTTTTATCAGTTCATATTCTCTACTTCTGTACAGGTGCTTTTCTGTTATATTCGTTCATGGCCACATCTACCCCTTGTGCGATCATGATATCCACAGCCTTTGCTGCTTTTCCTATTGCATCATCCACAAGTTTCCTGTCTTCTGTGGAAAATCTGCCAAGTACATGGTCTGCAAGATCCCATCCCTTAGGCTTGGCTCCAACTCCTACTTTGATACGGAGAAATTTCTCTGTACCAAGCTGACGAATGATATCCTTGATACCATTATGTCCGCCTGCACTTCCCTGTTTACGGATACGGAGCTGTCCAGGCTCCAGATCAATATCATCATATATAACAATAAGTTCTGATTCCGGATCTATCTTAAAATAATTCACCATATCCCGAACAGGACCACCGCTCAGATTCATAAAGGAAAGCGGCTTCATGAGAATCACCTTTTCTCCGCCGATGATCGTCTTCCCATACATGGCATTGAACTTCACTCCGCCCTGAGGAACGTTATAATCCTCTACCAGTCGGTCAATGGTATCAAATCCCATATTGTGGCGTGTTGCTTCATATTCTCTCCCGGGATTTCCCAGGCCAACTACTAAATACATATGTGTTTCTCCTGCTAGTTAAAATATACCATCTCTTCCTTAAGAGGTTCACATTCATTTGCCTCATTTGCATAAAGCACAATGCCTTCACCCTGGTACTCTGTGCGGTTCTCGAAAGCAACCTTTGCAGTTACCTCTACCCAGCTTCCCTCTTTGATATGAGATGCATTATCACTTCTGCATATATATCCAAGAAATGTGGTATCATCTGCACAGCAGGTCATTGCAACACGGCCCGGAACAAAGAATTTGCTTCCCATTCCACGAGGTTTCATAACACGTCCTTTAAAGCGTACAGTTTTACCCACATATTTCTCCGGGTTATCCATTGCATCTACAAACCAGATTCCGTAATCTTCCGGCTGGATTTCAATGACAGGTGCGTCAATATCAAACGGCATCTCATCCTGGAAAATGTCGTCCATTTCACCTTCTTCATCCTCAAAAATAACCTCTGCACTCTGATTTGCGACCTTAATTCCACGTCTGTATGCTGGAAGCGGATCTCCCTCTTTACAACGGTTAAATACAACCATATCTGTATTTCTTACCATATCCATGAACAGAGACTTCATATTTGCCATATAAACCTGATAAGTTGTCGCATCTACACAGGTGATCTCCTGCTCAATGCCCCAGCCGTCCGGAAGCTCCATCTGCTCAAATTTACTTACAAGCCACATTCCGTTGTACTCGATCACAACACGCTCAGGCTGATGGATGATATCCATCGCAGCCAGACGTTCAGGAGTCAGATCTTCCTCATCCTCTATCACTTCTACAACTGTGTTTGCAAGCTTCAGTTTATCCATATCATACTCTTCTTCGCCCTCTTCGCAAAGAATCAGCAGTGTCTTTCCATCAATAGCAAAGTATTCCTGCTGCAGTGTAAAATCCAGGAAAGTCGTCTTTCCGCTCTCCAGGAATCCTGTAACCAAATAAATGGGAACTCTGATATCATCCATAATATGTCTATTCCTTTATCCTGATTCTATTATTCTGTAAGTCCAAATAATTCTTCAAGCTTATCCTCTTTCAGCTTGGAACCAATCACACAGAGACGGCCTGTGTATTCCGGTGCACCTTCGCGGATCTCTGTTTCTTCAGGAACCATATCAAAGTAGATCCATGTTCCGTCTTCTGCAGGGAGCATTCCTTTTGCACGAAGGATAATACCGTAATCTCCAGAAGCAGAGAGATCCTCCAGCATCTTCTCAAGACCCTCTCTTGTATACTTCTTAATAGTCTCACGCCCCCAGCTTGTAAATACCTCATCTGCATGATGATGGTGATGTTCATGATGATCATGTCCACAGCCACATTCATGGTCGTGATCATGATGATGATGTTCATGCTCCTCATGGTCATGTCCGCAGCTACATTCATGGTCGTG
>CAKSAW010000038.1 GCA_934437695.1 uncultured Blautia sp.
TATCAGTACCTGCCATAAACGTGAGATGGAAATCCTGGAGAGAGAAGGAATTCCATATCAGAAACTGATCCTTTCCTGAGAGTGCATTAGAGCGTGTCTGAAAAAGGCTTTCTGCAAGATGTGCGTCACAATTTGTGGGATATTTTGCCCGAATGAGGGCGCCGTAGTGGGCTACGGCAACAGAATTCGGGTGAAATATCCCGCAAAGTGGGGCGTGCAGATTGCGGGAATGATTTTTCAGACACGCTCTAGTATCAACAGGAAAGCGAGATTTCATGTACCATAGCGATCAGGTACATGAAATCTCGCTTTTATGCTTTTATGAATTATTTATTTTTCGTCATACTGTGCCATATAGTTGCTTACACAACGGTTAATTCTGTCAACAGGGTTAAGCAGATGGCTGACAGACAGGTCATGATTCAGTGTATCAATGATCAGAGCGATATATTTACTCATGTCGCAGGAGATATAATAATCTTTTGCAAGAAGCTCAGGAGTCTGGTAGATCAGATTTGTAGTGAGCAGCTTGTCGAATACGCCTGCTTTATGAGCTTCATCAAATTTTTCAAGTCCGTCTGTAAATAATCCGAAAGTAGAACAGATATAAATTCTGCCGGCACCTCTTTCCTTAAGAAGAGATGAAATCTTAAGAACTGTATCACCGGAAGAGATCATATCATCGATCAGGATCATGTCTTTGCCTTTCAGGTTTGGACCGAGGAATTCATAAGCTGCGATAGGATGGCGTCCGTTAATTCTCTTGGAATAATCCAGACGCTTGTAATACATACCCATATCAACACCAAGAATATTGGCAAGATAAATCGCACGGTTCATGCTTCCTTCATCAGGACTGATGATCATAAAGTGATCATTATCAATGTGAAGTCCCTGCTCATGTTTAAGAAGAGCTTTGATGAACTGATAGGATGGCTGTACAGTTTCAAATCCGTGCAGAGGAGTTGCGTTCTGTACACGGGCGTCATGTGCATCAAAAGTGATAATATTCTCTACTCCCATGCTTACAAGTTCCTGAAGTGCTGTTGCGCAGTCCAGGGATTCTCTGCCGCTGCGGATATTCTGGCGGCTTTCATACAGATATGGCATGATCACGTTTACTCTGCGGGCTTTACCGCCGATAGCACCGATCACACGTTTCAGATCCTGAAAATGGTCATCAGGGGACATAAGATTCTCGTAAGGTCCGATGCTGTATGTGAGGCTGTAATTGCATACATCAACCATCAGATAGATGTCATCACCACGTACAGATTCCATGATTGTACATTTCGCCTCACCGGAACCGAAACGTGCTGTCTGGACCGGGAGAAGATAGGAATCTCTCTGATAACCCTCGAATGCAAAAGAATCAAGCTCCTCGTGACTGCGTTCCTTACGCCACTGCACCAGCCATTCATTTACTTTCTCACCCAGATCCTTACAGCTGATCAGAGGGATCAGACCAAGTCTGCCCACCGGAAGTGTAGTTAAATCTTTAGTTGTTGCCTGTGCCATGTTTTATTTTCCTCCTAAAAAAATTTTCTGTATACGGATATCCTTTCCTTCCAGCTTCACCATACGGTAGTTGCTGGCGATTCTCGAAAAGGTTCGTTCGGAATAAGTATCCGAGAAATTTTCCAGTTTCAGATTTGTTGATATGATCGTAGACTTCCTGCGCATGATACGCTCATTTATGCACAAAAACAACTGGGAAGAGACAAAGCTGTTTGTAAGTTCAGTTCCCAGGTCATCGATGATCAGCAGATCGCTGTCAAATACAAATTCCTGTCCTTCTGTTTTGCTTCTGGAAAACCTGGAGTCTGCCAGCAGTTCAAACAGATCGAATGCGGAAAAGTACATAACGCAATGTGCTGATTCCAGAAGGTCGTGGGCAATACAGTGGGAAAGAAAAGTTTTACCTACACCGGTATCACCGTAAAGAAACAGATTCTCAAAGGAACCATCAAAATTTCTTACGAAGCCTCTGGCAATATCATAAGCTCTCCTTGCTGTCTCTCTTTCAGTCAGCCCGGTAGCTTCGTTCTTCATTGTATCAGAATAATAATCAAAAGAAAAGTGGTCAAAGTTTTCTTTTTTAAGAATTTCTTTTAAATTAGACTGTGTATAGAGCAGTTCGATCTCTGCTTTCTTAAAACAGGTGCATTTCTGGCTTCCTACGTAACCTGTGTCCTGGCAGACAGGACATTTATAAGGAAGCTCCAGATAATCTTCCGGATAGGAGTTACATACAAGCAGTGCATTGCGCTCCTGGGCTAAAAGAGAGATCGCAGCCTTAAGATCTTCAAGGCTGGAAGATTCTCTGTTTAAGAGTGCTCTTGCCTTTTTTGCACTTAAGGTGGCAACTTCTTCATCTATCTCGCGGATGCGGGGGATCTTTGAATAGATCTCCTGGGTATGTTCCTCCAGAATGCGGCGGTTTTCTGACTGAGTTTTGCTGTATTCTCTCATGATCGTATCGTACTGATAATTCTGTAAAGGCATAGCCTGACACCCTTTCTCTTACTGGTTCAGCAGTTTTTTCTCGTATTCATTAAAATCATACTGTCTCTGATGGAAGTTGTTAAAACGGTTGGATGCAGCAGGTTTGGAAGCAGAGTTTTTTTTCTGCACACTTTTTTCCATTTTCTGGCGTTGATGCTGGGCATCCAGAAGACGGATATCGGCAAGTGTCCGGACTTTTTTATCTTTCCATCCGGAGAGGATCTTGTCCGCATACTGGAAGCTTGGCTGTCCGGTGGACAGAACGGTCCGACTGCATGCTTCCTGGATGATATCCATGGTAAAGCCATAATCATTGATCCAGGTATTCATAAGAGAAACTTCTGTATCTACCGGATTTCGTCCACTGATCCCCATTGACTTAAAGATAGTAAAGTATTCTTTTGCGTAGCGGGAACTGGCCTCTTTTGCCATGGTAACTGTGGTGATTCCCTCTTCTGCCCATGCAAGTGCAACGGTTTCTATGTATCGGATACTTTTGTGTCCGCGGCTGACGCTGTATTCAATCAGATATTCAATCAGGTCAGGCGAGAATTTCAGTTCATCATAGAAAAACAGAATTTTTTTCATTTCTGTAGGTGTGAGAGTTTTACCCAGATACTGTTCTGCAATATAGAGAAGCTGTACGATCTCATCATTTTGTTTTAATTCTTTTACACGGTCAGGAGAGAGAGAAAGTGCTGATCCTGCTGTCTTTCTTGCGGGATGTGACAGAGCAGAGGAAGTCTGCGTGGCTGCTGTTTCCGGAGCAGGCGCAGTCCGGGTTGGTATCTCTGAGACATCAGATTTTACAGGTGGTGTATGCAGTATAATATCTGTGATATCTTCATTGTTTCTGTAAGTTAAAGTCAGGAGTCTCTCTTTTTCCCAGTATTTCAGTGCACGGACTATATCACGCTCTGTACAGAAAAAATGATCAGCCATCTGTTCAAGGCTGAAGGGTGCAGACGTATCAGAAAGAAGTCTGAGAAGATAGATGTATACTTTCACAAATTCTCCGTTGGCTTCGGGCATATAGTTGTCTATGAAATTATTGGTTAATACAGTCACTTCCGCATTGCGGGAATTCTGTAAGGTGATCATAGCCATGAATATTCACTCTCTTTCTGTAATGTACAGTATCTTTGCGGTTACAATAATACTTTGAATTATAGCACAACATTTTTTAAAAGAGAATAGGGATTTTGTTTCGTGATTTCGTCCACATTTGCATGTGGATAATGTGGATAATGTGGAAAGATAAAATTGTGCATATATTATTGGAAACTTAAAATATGTTGAATTTTAGATAAAAATAGAGAATTATGGGGAGAAATAGTGTCGGATTATGTTAAGTGATTTGTACACATATACATCCACATATTAGGGGTGATGTATATGTGTATAACAATGTGGAAAGTGTGGATAAGTGCTCTGAACCTGTATAAACAGATATGGTTTTAATGGGGATAAAATGTTTATAACTAACAAAACAGGACGATCTCAGAAAGAATAATATTTTCGTGAAATCGTCCTGTATAAATACAAATATTATAAATAGGAAACCCTCAGTCAAAAGGATTATTTGCCAAGCAGGTGCTCTCCGATGTTTACAACATCTCCGGCACCCATAGTGATGAGCAGATCTCCCTCCTGGCAATTTGAAAGGAGATAGTTCTCGATCTCATCAAAGGTAGGGAAGTATTCGCATGGAGTTCCCAGTTCCTGGATACGTTTCTGCAGATCCTCTGAGGAAATACCAAGAGTATCGGTTTCTCTTGCTGCATAAATATCTGCAACTACCACATGGTCTGCCAGACTGAGAGATTTGGCAAATTCCGGAAGCAGAGCCTTGGTACGGGTATATGTATGAGGCTGGAATACGCACCATAATTTCCTGTGTGGATAATTATGCGCAGCATGAAGAGTAGCTTCGATTTCTGTAGGATGATGTGCATAATCATCTATGACAGTAACGCCTGCAACCTCTCCTTTATACTGGAAACGGCGGTCTGTTCCGGTGAAGCTTCCAAGTCCTTTTATGATTACTTCTTCCGGGAGTTCCAGAAGGTGGCCGAGAGCAATTGCAGCCAGAGCATTGGAAACATTATGGATACCCGGCACCTTCAGATAATAGCTGCCAACTTTTACACCGTTTCGGAGAACAGAGAAAGAAGCATGTCCATATTTATCATAAGTAATATCTGCAGCCTGATAGTCTGCATTGTGTTCCAGCCCATAGGTGATCACATTACATGGAAGGTCACGGATGATATCTTCATATTTTGGAGTGTCTGCATTGATGATCAGTGTACCGTCGGCAGGAAGAAGTTCTGCAAAGCGACGGAAGGAATGACGTATATCATCAATATCTTTAAAGAAATCCAGATGATCTGCGTCTATGTTGAGGATAATACTGATCTTCGGGAAAAAGCTCAGGAAGCTGTTTGTATATTCGCAGGCTTCTGTAACAAAGGTTTCGGATTCGCCTACACGGATATTTCCGCCGATAGCTGGAAGTATACCGCCTACACTGATAGTCGGGTCACAGTTTCCGGTGAGAAGAATGTGAGATATCATGGAAGTTGTGGTGGTTTTTCCATGAGTTCCGGAAACAGCAATGGGAGTATCATAATTTCTCATGATCTGTCCCAGGAGTTCTGCACGTGTGAGCATAGGAAGTCCTTTTTCTTTTGCACAGGCAAATTCAGGATTATCAGGATGAATCGCTGCGGTATATACCACAACGTCTACATCATCAGTGATATTGGAGGCACGCTGTCCATAATGAATAGTGGCGCCTTTTTTCTCCAGAGTCTGGGTAAGAGGGCTGGATTTAGCATCGGAACCGGAAATAACAAAGTCTTCTCCGAGAAGAATCTCCGCCAGTCCGCTCATGCTGATACCTCCGATACCAATAAAATGTATATGAAGTGGTTTATGAAAATCTATCTGATACATAATATGATCTCCTTAATGAAATTAATTTAAATGATTTTCAAAGCTGTTCTGTTCGTTTATTATACTCCCTGTGTTCCAAAATGAAAAGAACTTCTTTTACCTGCATATATTATGACAGCTACTGATAAAAAAATACAAAAAATGACATGGGATATATATAAAATGTCTAATGATATGGCGAGGAAAGTGGGAGACGAGTAAAAAAACGTGTGCAAAAATTATAAAAAAATAAAAAATAAGAAACAAAAATTGTAAATAATGTTCACTAACGGCTTAAAGTGTGATATAATGAAATAATCATAATTCGTAATTGTTCAGTGCTTTTGTAAAACAGCAGATTTCTGAACAGTTACCATCATTACAACAAGAGGTGATTGCATGATTAAGAAAGAAATGATAGCCATGCTTCTAGCTGGCGGCCAGGGCAGCAGACTGGGTGTACTGACAGAAAAAGTAGCTAAACCTGCAGTTGCTTTTGGTGGGAAATATCGTATCATAGACTTTCCCTTAAGTAACTGCATTAACTCGGGTATTGATACAGTAGGTGTATTAACGCAGTATCAGCCATTAAGGCTTAATACACATATCGGAATCGGTATTCCGTGGGATCTTGACAGAAATGAAGGTGGTGTAACAGTACTGCCGCCTTATGAGAAAAGTACCAGCAGTGAGTGGTATACAGGTACGGCCAATGCGATCTTCCAGAATATGGACTATATGGAGCAGTATAATCCGGATTATGTTCTGATTTTATCCGGTGACCATATCTATAAGATGGATTATGAAGTAATGCTTGATTTCCATAAAGCGAATAAAGCGGATGTGACAATCGCCTGTATGCCTGTTCCTATTGAGGAGGCAAGCCGTTTTGGTATCATGGTAACAGATGATATGGGACGTATCACAGAGTTTGAGGAGAAACCTGAGCATCCAAGCAGTAATCTGGCATCCATGGGAATTTATATTTTCAGCTGGCCTGCTCTGAAAGAAGCACTGATGACTCTGAAGGATCAGAGCAGCTGTGACTTTGGCAAGCATGTTCTTCCGTACTGCAAAGAGAAGGGTGAAAGACTTTTTGCATATGAATACAATGGATACTGGAAGGATGTAGGAACTCTTGGTTCTTATTGGGAGGCCAATATGGAACTGATCGATATTATTCCGGAATTTAATCTCTATGAAGAGTTTTGGAAGATTTATACAAAGGGAGATATTATTCCCCCTCAGTATATTTCAGCAGATGCTGTTACAGACAGATGCCTGATCGGAGAGGGTGCGGAAATTTACGGAGAAGTACATAATTCTGTAATCGGACCGAATGTTGTGATCGGAAAGGGAAGTGTGATCCGTGATTCCATCATTATGCGCAATTCTACTATAGGAGAGGATGTGCAGATGGATAAAGCTATCATTGCTGAGGATGTTACCATTGGAAATAATGTTGTATTAGGATGCGGCGAGGAAGTACCGAATGTGATGAAACCTGCAGTATATGCGTTTGGAATTGCTACGGTAGGTGAGCACAGTGTGATTCCGGATAATGTAAGGATCGGAAAGAATACATCCATATCAGGTATAACTACACATGAAGATTATCCTGATGGTGAACTGGCCGGCGGACAGGTGATTGCAGCAAAGGACGGTGACGAATAATGAGAGCAATAGGTATTATTTTGGCAGGCGGTAATAATAACCGCATGAGAGAGTTATCAAATAAGAGAGCGATCGCAGCAATGCCGATTGCAGGAAGCTACAGAAGCATTGACTTTGCACTGAGCAATATGGCGAGTTCTCATATTCAGAAGGTTGCTGTTCTGACACAATACAATGCCCGTTCCCTGAATGAACATTTAAGTTCCTCCAAGTGGTGGGATTTTGGCAGAAAACAGGGTGGTCTTTTTGTATTTACACCAACTATCACAAAGGAGAACAGTCTGTGGTATCAGGGAACTGCAGATGCTATTTATCAGAATCTGGAGTTTCTTAAGAGCAGTCATGAACCTTATGTAGTGATCGCATCAGGTGATTGTATCTATAAGATGGATTATAATAAGGTTCTTGAATATCATATCGCTAAGCGTGCAGACGTTACGGTAGTATGTACTACCTGCAATGATCCGAATGAGATTGAGAGATTTGGCGTTCTGCGCATGAATGAAGACTGCAGAATCGAAGAATTTGAAGAGAAGCCTATGGTTTCTTCTTACAATACGATATCAACAGGTATTTATGTTATCCGCAGAAGACAGCTGATCGAACTGATCGAGAGAGCTGCACTTGAGGGCAGACATGACTTTGTAAAAGATATCCTGATCCGTTATAAGAACCTTAAGAGGATTTATGGATATAAGATAGATACATATTGGAGCAATATCTCTACAGCGGAGGCATATTATAAGACAAATATGGACTTCCTTAAACCAGAGATAAGAAATTATTTCTTTAAGCAGGAACCGACGATCAAGACAAAGATTGATGATCTGCCGCCTGCAAAATATAATCCGGGAGCACTGGTCAGAAACAGTCTGGTTGCCAGCGGATGTATCATCAACGGTACGGTAGAGAATTCTGTTCTCTTTAAGGACGTTTTTGTAGGAAATAACTGTGTTATTAAGAACTCTGTGATTTTAAACAATGTATATCTGGGGGATAATACTCATATTGAGAACTGCATTGTTGAAAGCCGGGATACTATTCGTGCAAATTCGTATTACTGCGGCGAGGGGGATGTTAAGATCGTCGTAGAGAAAAATGACAGATATGTTTTATAATTAAAAAGAGCCGGATAGATTCGGTAAATTGAAAGGAGCTAATTATATCATGAATATTACTGACGTGCGCGTGAGAAAGGTAGCAAAAGAAGGAAAAATGAAGGCAGTTGTTTCTATTACAATTGACGATGAATTTGTAGTACATGATATTAAAGTGATCGAAGGGGAAAAAGGATTATTTATTGCAATGCCAAGCCGCAAGGCAGCAGATGGGGAATATCGCGATATCGCACATCCGATCAATTCAGCAACCCGCGACAGGATCCAGACAATTATCCTGGATAAATTCCAGGAAGTTATGGATGCTGAACCGGAAGAAGCTGTAGCTGAATAACGGATAAAAAATCAGTAAGATAAAAAGCTGGCACTGTTTCCTGGAAAGGAGATGGTGCCATTTTTAATGTGAAATATTACATAATTATTACATAAGTTAATAAAAAGTGTTGATTTTTTTACGAAATATGTTATACTGGGTTTCAGATTGATGAGAAAGGTGATTAATTTATGAAGAAAAAAGTTTTTTCATTACTGCTGGCCGGAATGCTTGCTTTTTCCATGGGAACAACTGCATATGCAACAGAAGATGCAATCGCTGATATGCAGGCTCAGAAGCAGGAAGCGGAAGCCGGACTTGCTCAGGCGCAGGCAAATATTGACAACCTGGAGAGCAAGAAGCAGGAGCTGGAGAACTATCTGTCTGATTTGAATACACAGTATGAAGAACTGACCAACACAATTTCTGAACTCAGTGTACAGGCCGGAGAGAAAGAAAATGAGCTGAAACAGCTCCATACAGAATTAAAGAAAGCTAAAAAAGCGTTAAATAAACAATATGATGATATGAAACTTCGCATTCAGTATATGTATGAGAATGGCGGGACATCAGCACTGGAGACTTTACTGTCATCTAAGGATTTGGCAGAATTTCTTAATAATGCTGAGAGTGTTTCAAGGATTTCCCAGTATGACAGAGAGATGCTGGAAAAATGCGAGAACCTTCAGAATACGATAAAGGCTCAGGAGACAGCAGCAGAGGAGGAGAAAGCATCTATTGATGAACTTCTTGAAGAGAGAGCAGCCAGACAGCAGGATGTTCAGAATCTTGTGGCAAGCACAAGTGACAATATTTCTTCTTATGTAAGTCAGATCAGCGCAAGCCAGGAAGAAGCTGCGGCGCTGACAGCAGAGATCAATAATGCAGATAATAGTATTGCTCAGCTGGTACAGCAGGCAGAAGAAGAAAAAGCAGCCAGAGAGGCAGCTCAGGCTGAAGCAGAGGCAGAGCAGGAACAGAATTCCGAAGATAGTTCAGAGTCTGAGAATTATGATGAAGCATCAGATTCCTATGATGCAGATTCTTCAGATGGTACAGATTCTGAAGATGTATCTTATGAGGAAGATACAGATTCTGAAGATTCTGACAGTGAAGACAGCAGTGCTTCAGAAGATACAGAAGACAGTTCTGCATCAGAAGACAGCCAGTCATCTTCTGACGGTTCAGGTCAGGGGAAATATCTTGGTAACTTTACACTGACTGCATACTGTAATTGCGCACAGTGCTGTGGTACAGCCGGCAATTTGACTGCCAGCGGAACAGTTCCGACAGCAGGACGTACAGTAGCTATGGCAGGCGTTCCTTTCGGAACACAGCTTCTGATCAATGGAAATGT
>CAKSAW010000039.1 GCA_934437695.1 uncultured Blautia sp.
TTTGGATGGAACCGTAAGAAGAGTGTGGTTGTCTGTGCTGTTCTGGTTGTGATCTTAAGTATTCCATGTGTGCTTGGGTTTAACGTACTTTCCGGATTCCAGCCGTTTGGAGATGGAAGTAACATTATGGATCTGGAGGATTTTATTGTTTCCAATAATCTTCTTCCTCTGGGAAGTCTTGGATATCTTCTGTTCTGTACAAAAAAGAACGGATGGGGATGGGATAATTTTATCGCAGAAGTAAATGCAGGTTCAGGAATGAAGTTCCCCAAGGCTCTGAAAGGATATGTGGCTTATGGAATCCCGGCGATCATTATTGTGATTTATCTGAAAGGCTATTATGATAAATTCGCAGGTCTGGGAACTGCTTCGCTGACCGGATGGATGGTCGTGGCACTTGTATTGCTTGGATTTGTGTTCTATTGTGCATCGGATAAGAAAAAAGACAAATAAAAAACACAGTCGTAGCTGGAAATAAAATTCAGCTGCGACTGTGCTTTTTTATTTATAATAGTTCTGCAGAAGTTCTGTTCTCTTCGCTGGGAGAAGCTTTGAATTGCTTGCGGTATGCCCGGGAAAAAGTACTGTACTCTGAAAATCCACTTTCCAGAGCAGCCTTTGTTACAGGCATTCCCTGGGAAATCAGTGTCCGTGCCATAAGAAGTCTCTTATTTATAATATAATTATGAAGGGTATATCCTGTTTCTTCTTTAAATTTCCGCATCAGGTGATACTTACTTACATAGTATCTGGATGAAAGATTTTCCACAGAGAGATCCCCATTAAGATTGTGGTTGATATATTGAAGGATATTGGCAATCTGCGAATCAAAGGAAAAGGATTTCTTATCAAAAATGTATTGTTTTTCAAGAAAAATACGGTTGAGGTAAACCATAAATTGAATAAAAAGTGATTGTGTCAGAATATCCTTTCCATATCCATCGGATTTTGCGGAATTTTCCAGCTCAGACAGAATATCCCGCATTTTTTCCTGAAGAGCAGAGTGCAGTCTGACCAGGTTGTAGCTTCGGTCATTTGCTTTCTGAAAACATTTCAACAGCTCCTGCCAGGGAAGATCATTCTGAATCCAGAGGATGAAACGTTCATATGGAACAGAAGGATCAATCTCCGGACGGTGGATCGAATGGCGGCTCACCAGAAGAATATCCCAGGGCTTAAGCTGATATACTTTTCCTTCTATATGATAAGCTGCCTTTCCTGAGATAAAGATCACAACTTTATGAAAATCGTGATAGTGGTAGGGGAATTCTTTATTTGTCTGATCCTTGATATGAAAGAGGCGGAATTCTTCATTCAGATATCCGGTTTTCTCCGTCTGATCGAACTGTTCTGAAAATCTCATTTTATCCTCCATGCGTTGCTATAGGTAAGTTTCCTGTTTTAAGTCTTATCGTGCAGGCACGAATGACTTTCTGACATTTGTCCTGATATTATAGTAACATTTTTTGAGAAAATATGCTACAAAGATATTGACATTATTACACGATGATAGTATCATACAAATACAAAGTAATCGTAAAAACTTTGTAACTATTTCAAAATGGGGTAAAGAAATAGAAAACAGAACAGAGAGGAGTGATGGCATGTAAGGCTGTTATATCAAAATGTTGATATAATGGTCTTTTTTTGCGCGTTTTTATTCTGAAATACAGCATTTTTTGCAATATAATGCGCATTTTAAATCATATACATGGTAAAAATAATCGCATATAATAAATCTTAAGTAAGGCACAGCAGAAGATATGTGTCTGCAGAGTATATAATGAACGGTAATGTGAATACAGAAATAGAAGTATAGATTATAGCAGGAGAGGGATGCGGTTATGGCAAATACAATTATTATGAGCAAATATCAGGGACTTGGAAATGATTATCTGATCCTGGATCCGAATAAAAATAAAGTACAGCTTCAGGGAAAAAAAGTTGCACTTCTCTGCAGGAGAGGCTTTGGACTGGGTGCAGACGGTGTGCTTTATGGTCCTGTAGAGATCAACGGAAAACTGGGTGTGCGCATTTTTAATGCAGATGGAAGTGAAGCTGCTATCAGTGGAAATGGTGTCCGTATTTTTGCCAAATATCTGATGGATAATGAATATATCATTGAGAAAAAATTTGATATTGAGACTATGTCCGGCACGATTCATGTAGAGTGTCTGAACAGCCGTGCAACAGAGTTTAAGGTAAATATGGGAAAATCATCTTTTATTTCCAGTGATATCCCTGTTTCAGGTGAGGTACGTGAAGTAATTAAAGAAGGCTTTGTGTTCCATGGAAAAGAGTATAAAGCCACCTGCCTGACAGTAGGTAATCCACACTGCATTATCTTTACAGATAATGTAAGTGCAGAAGCCGTAAAAAGTCTGGGACCTTATGTGGAAAACGCAGATGAATTTCCTGAGAGAATGAATCTGCAGATCTGCCGTCAGATCGATAAGGGCAATCTGGATATTGAGATCTGGGAAAGAGGTTCCGGATATACAAAAGCATCCGGAACAGGAAGCTGTGCAGCAGCTGCAGCAGCATATAGGCTTGGTCTGGTAGAATCCAGGATTAATGTAAATCAGCCCGGTGGAATGATTCAGATTAATATTGAAGAAGATGGAACTATCTATATGACAGGAACCGTGGGATATATCGCAGATGTGAGTATTGCAGAAAGCTTCTTCTCATAAGTTTATAATTGTAATTCTGCTGAAGATATGCTATTATTTTAACCAAACTGTGGAGCAGATCAACAGTGAAGAGGATGATTTTAATTCCTGATCAAACAGCGAAACAGTTATAAATAGTATATTTAAAAGAAAGTGGGTGAAGCTGTGGTTGAATTAGACCAGTTCAAGAGCATTCTTGCAACTTATACAGAACCATTAGTGGAAGTGAGGGATTCACTTTGACCTCGCTAACAAAGAGCAGAAGGTCGAAGAATTAGAGCGCGAGATGGAAGCGCCTGATTTCTGGGATGATGCAGAAGTTTCCCAGAGAAAAATGAAAGAATTAAAAGATATGAAAGATGACATGGAGACCTATCAGAATCTGGTTACACAGATGGAAGATATGGAAACCATGATCGAGATGGGATATGAGGAGAACGATCCTGCACTGATTCCTGAGATTCAGGAGATGATGGATGAGTTTCAGAGGGATTTTGACAGTATCCGCATCAAGACACTTCTTTCAGGTGAATATGACAGTGAGAACGCTATTATCAAGCTGAATGCAGGTGCCGGCGGAACAGAAGCCTGTGACTGGTGCGGTATGCTTTACCGTATGTACAGCCGCTGGGTAGATAAGAAGGGATTCAGTCTGGAAGTATTGGATTATCTGGACGGTGATGAGGCAGGTATTAAATCTGTTACTTTCCAGGTAAACGGAACAAATGCTTATGGTTATCTGAAATCTGAGAAGGGAGTTCACCGTCTGGTGCGTATCTCTCCTTTTAATGCTGCAGGTAAACGCCAGACTTCTTTTGTGTCCTGCGATGTTATGCCGGATATCAAGAAGGATCTGGATGTAGAGATCAATGATGACGATATCCGTATTGATACTTACCGAAGCAGTGGTGCCGGTGGACAGCATATCAACAAAACATCATCTGCCATCCGTATTACGCATTTCCCGACCGGAATTGTAGTACAGTGTCAGAATGAGCGTTCCCAGCATATGAATAAAGATAAAGCCATGCAGATGCTGAAAGCCAAGCTGTATCTTCTTAAACAGCAGGAAGCAGAAGAGAAGCTTTCAGGTATCCGTGGTGAAGTGACAGATATCGGATGGGGAAATCAGATCCGTTCTTATGTAATGCAGCCGTATACTATGGTCAAGGATCATCGTACAAATGAAGAGACCGGAAATGTGGATGCAGTACTTGATGGAGGAATCGATCTCTTTATCAATGCATATCTGAAGTGGATCGCACTGAAGAAATAAAAATGGGTAAGGCAGTCTGAATTTATGACTGCCTTTTCTGTTTTTATTTTTTCTTGCGTATTTTTATTTCCTGTGATAATATATCCAGTGTATAAAAACATATGTCTTTTAAGAACGGACAGGTAAATTAATATGCAAAAAACATTATCAGAGAAAAAGAAATATTTCGTAGTAAGAGAACGGGCAGTTCCGGAAGTTCTTCTGAAGGTTGTAGAGGCGAAGAAACTTCTGGATTCCGGCAAGGCAGATACTGTGCAGGATGCAGCAGAGCGTACAGGGATCAGCAGAAGCTCTTTCTACAAATACAAGGACGACATTTTCCCATTTCATGAAGAAACAAGAGGAAAGACGATCACATTTATTATCCAGATGGATGACGAACCGGGGCTTTTATCGGTTGTTCTGCAGACGATCGCGCGGTTTCACGGAAACATTCTGACCATTCATCAGAGTATTCCCATCAATGGGGTTGCAACACTTACTTTAAGTGTGGATATTCTTCCGGGTGAGGGAGATGCAGAAGCAATGGTAGAAAAGATTGAACAAAATGAAGGAATTCATTATCTGAAAATATTAGGCAGGGAGTAAGAGACAATGATCAATGTAGCAATTTTAGGATATGGCACAGTTGGAAGCGGTGTATTTGAGGTATTAAGTGAAAATAAAGAGAGTATTTCCAGACGTGCAGGACAGGAGCTTAATGTAAAGTATGTTCTGGATCTCCGGGAGTTTCCGGGACAGCCTGTAGAGAAGGTTCTTGTTCATGATTATGAACAGATTGTCAATGATCCGGAGATTGATATTATAGTAGAAGTAATGGGTGGTGTGGAACCGGCTTTTACTTTTGTAAAAAAAGCACTTCTGGCAGGAAAAAGTGTCTGCACTTCCAATAAGGCTCTGGTAGCCAAGCATGGCCGTGAGCTGATGGATATTGCAAAGGAAAAGAGCATTAACTTTTTATTTGAGGCAAGCTGTGGCGGAGGAATTCCTATCATCCGTGTGATAAACTCTTCTCTTACAGGAGATGAAATCGACGAAGTGACCGGTATTCTGAACGGTACAACTAACTATATGCTCTATAAGATGAGTACAGAAGGCTGCGAATTTGATACTGTATTAAAAGAGGCTCAGCAGAAGGGCTATGCAGAGGCAGACCCGACTGCAGATATAGAAGGCTATGATGCATGCCGTAAGATTGCAATACTTTCCTCTCTTGCTTATGAGAGATATTTTAACTTTGAAGATATCTATACAGAAGGAATCACAAAGATCACACCGGAAGATATGGAATATGCTGCAAAGCTTGGCAGAACGATCAAGCTTCTTGGAACCAGCAAAAGAGAGGCGGATGGAAGCTGTTATGCAATGGTCGCACCTTTCCTTGTTGGACAGGACAGCCCGCTTTACAGTGTGAATGACGTATTCAATGCAGTATTTGTACATGGAAATATGCTGGGAGATGCTATGTTCTATGGAAGCGGTGCGGGCAAACTGCCTACAGCAAGTGCCGTAGTTGGTGACATCGTAGATGCTGCAAAACATCTTCATGTCAATATTGTGACTAACTGGAACAGCACTCCTGCAGTACTCAAGCCTCTGGATGAAGTGAAGGGAAGATTTTTTGTAAGGATTAAGAAGGATGCAGCCAAAGAAGCTGAGAGGATATTCGGTAATGTAGAGATCATCAGTCTGGAACAGCTTCCGCAGGAATGTGCATTTATCACTGATGAGATGACACAGGGAGAATTTGAGGCGAAGTGTGGTATGCTTGATGGTCAGCTAATTGCAAAGATTCGTGTAAAAGATTGATAAATTTGCAGATTTCGTGTATCATAGACATTGCTTGATAAGGTGGACGCTGATACATAATTTTAGATAAATATTTGTACAGTGACTGCTGTAAAATAAAACAGGAAAGGGAAGATGTCATGTCTTCTCTTTCCTGTAAACTTATTATGGAGGAAGTAAAACAATGTTGATTGTCAAGAAATTTGGCGGTACATCGGTTGCAAATAAGGAACGTATCTTTAATGTTGCAAACCGTTGTATAGAGGAATACAGAAAGGGAAATGATGTGGTAGTCGTTCTGTCTGCGATGGGCAAATATACAGATGAGCTGATCGCTATGGCAAATGATATCAATGAAAAACCTCCGAAAAGAGAGATGGATATGCTCTTTACCATTGGTGAACAGATGTCTGTTGCGCTGATGGCAATGGCAATGGATAAGCTGGGTGTTCCGGCAGTTTCCCTGAATGCATTTCAGGTATCTATGCACAGTACAAGTAACCATGGAAATGCACGTTTAAAGAGAATTGATACAGAACGTATCAAAAGAGAACTGGACAGCAGGAAGATTGTAATAGTTACAGGTTTCCAGGGGGTTGACAAGTATGATGACTATACAACTCTGGGAAGAGGCGGTTCTGATACAACGGCAGTTGCACTTGCAGCAGCCCTGCATGCAGATGCATGTGAGATCTACACAGATGTAGACGGCGTTTATACAGCAGATCCCCGCAAGGTTCCGAAGGCAAGAAAGCTTAAGGAGATCACTTATGATGAGATGCTTGACCTTGCCACTCTTGGTGCAGGTGTGCTTCATAACCGTTCTGTGGAGATGGCTAAGAAATATGGTGTGCAACTTGTGGTACGTTCAAGTTTAAATAACAGCGAAGGAACTGTGGTAAAGGAGGAAGTTACAGTGGAAAGAATGTTGATCAGTGGTGTTGCCCTGGATACAGATGCAGTGAGGATCGCAGTGATCGGATTAAATGATACACCGGGTGTGGCATTTAAATTATTTGATACCCTTGCAAAGAAGAATATTAATGTAGATGTGATCCTGCAGTCTATCGGACGTGCGGGAAAGAAAGATATTTCTTTTACAGTAGATGGAAAGGATCTGGATGAGGCAGTTGCAGTTCTTGATGCAAACCAGGCAAGACTTGGATTTGCAGAGCTTCATTCTGAGAGAAATATTGCAAAGCTTTCAATCGTAGGTGCGGGAATGATGAGTAACCCCGGAGTAGCTGCGAAGATGTTTGAAAGTCTTTATAATGAAGGCGTAAATATCAATATGATCTCCACATCTGAGATCCGTGTGACAGTTCTGATCAATGAGAAAGACGGTGTGCGCGCAATGAATGCCGTACATGACGCATTTAATCTGGCAGACTGATAAGGATGTATATTTATATAAAAGATCCTATAGCACAGGGCTGTATACCGGAATGAAATGAAGGAGAATTTTATGACACCAAGACGCGAACTGAAACTATACGCAAAACAGGCAATGTCAGGAAAATACGGAACACTGATCCTTGCATTTATTGCAGTCCAGGCACTGGCAATCATCAGCAGCATGGTATCCACTTCCCTGTTTCCGGGAACGGAAACAATTGATATTGTGCTGGGATATGCGTTCTCATTTATTCTGACTCTGCTGATCAATGTAATATCAGCAGGAATGAATTATATGTATCTGAATATTGCCAGAGGAAAGGCATATTCATTAAATGACCTGATCTATTTTTATAAGCATCATCCGGACAGAGTGATCGTTGCCACCTTTTTTCTGGCAGTACTGAATTTGCTTACCATGCTGCCATATACGATTTATGGAAATACAGCTGAGGTGGGGAGTACAATAGAAGAACAGTTCACATGGCTTTATACAAGTCTGTTTCTGATGATCGTGGGAATGATCGTTTATCAGATTCTGGCAATACCGCTGGAAATGGCATATTATATTCTGGCTGATAAACCGGAACTTAAGGGAACAGAGGCCCTGAAAGAAAGTATTGAAATGATGCATGGAAATTTCGGAAGATATTTTATGCTTAAAGTGAGCTTTATCCCTCTGATGTTTCTTTCTGTTTTTACTTTTTATATTGCACTTTTATGGATACTTCCGTATATGGTTATGACAGAAACCATGTTTTACCGTGATCTGACAGGAGAACTTACACTGCAGAAGCAGGATGAAGAGCGCAGAGCACAGGAGTCTGTAAATCCCATGTTTGGCAGAATGCCGGGAGATCAGCAGCAGTTCAGGAGTATGGATGAAGCTCCGGTATCAGATCCGTATGAAAGCAGAGAAGCACAGGAGGATGCGCTGAATAAAGAGAGCAGTCAGCATGATCCTGTAAATGAAAATGCAGAAAATGGTCAGTATAACTGGCAGAGTGCAGAGGTACAGGAAAGTCAGGAGAATATAGAAGCACAGAAATCATATAATATTCAGACTCAGTCAGACCAGGACGAGGAAGAGGATAATGAGCCAAAACCCTGGGATGAGTACTTTGACAGCCTGAAATAAAAAGAAGACCTTTATCTGATACGATAAGATTTGTCATCAGAAAAGGTCTTTGTTAACAGGAAAATATAAAAGAGGAAGGTTTTTACGATTATGAATACAAATGAGATAAACGGAAAACGCCAGATGGAGTTTCTTAAAAGATTTGATTATGTCAGAGAAGCAGGAACTCCGGGGGAAGAAAAGGCAGCGAAGATTATTCAGGAGACATTGAGCAGCTTTGGGGTGGAGAGCTGTCTGGAAGAATTTTCTTTTGATACTTTTCAGGTAAAAAAGGCAAAACTGACAGTGACAGAGCCATACACAAAGGAATATACAGTAACCGGATACGGAAGATGTGGAAATACAGCAGAAAATGGACTGAAAGCGCCATTTGTATATGCAGAAAATGGTGATGATATCAGTCTTGCCCAGGTCAGTGGCAAGATTGTTATGGTAAATGATCCTGTAAGAAAAGATATGTACCAGAAGCTGGTAAATGCAGGTGCTGTGGGATTTATCAGTATTGCAGGTTCCCCGCTGGATGAAGGAGAAGATCTGACACCGCGGGCATACAGCCTGCCAAAGAATCTTCCGGATGAAGAGAAAAAAGAAGCAGGAAGAGAAGCAGTGAATTATGATAACAGGATTCCAGGTGTATGCATTCATTATAATGATGCTGTTGAGCTGGTAACAAAGGGTGCAGCTCAGGCAGTATTATCTGCAGAGCAGGAAATTGTGACACGCACATCCCGTAATGTAGCAGCGCGGATCGAGGGAACAGACAAAGCAGGAGAAATCCTGACTCTGACAGCTCATTATGATTCTGTACCGGAAGGCCCCGGAGCTTATGATAATATGTCCGGGGGTGCGATCATTATGGAACTCTGCAGATATTTCCAGGCACACAGACCCCGGAGAACTATGGAATTCATATGGTTTGGCGCAGAGGAAAAAGGACTTCTTGGAAGCCAGAGTTATATAAAAGCTCATGAGACAGAGCTTCATGCACATCGCTTCAATATGAATGTGGATCTTGCAGGACAGCTTGTTGGCGGAACAGTAATAGGTGTTACAGGTGATGCTTCTGTCTGCAGTATGCTCACATATATGGCTCATGAGATTGGGATTGGAATGTCAACTAAGAATCAGATATGGGGAAGTGATTCCAATACCTTTGCATGGAAAGGTATCCCGGCTATGACCTTAAACAGAGATGGCTTCGGTATGCATACCCGTCATGATACCATCTCATTGCTGTCAGACTGGTCACTGGAAAGAAGTGCTGTCCTGCTTGGTCATATTGCAGACAGTCTGGGAAATATTGACAGTTTTCCGTTTGAACGGAAAGTACCACAGGAGTTTATCACTCAGCTGGCTGAATACTTTAACTGAAACAGAGGCCCTCAATTGATGGTTGAATTTCAGTAACAAATCCCACACTTGACAAATGAACGCGAGATTGATACCCTATCACAAGAGTGTTTTTGCAGATACAACAGAGGGTTGATCTGCATTTCTGAACAAGCAACAAGAGGAGATAAACAAATAATGGACATTATTCAGGCAATAACACAGGAAC
>CAKSAW010000040.1 GCA_934437695.1 uncultured Blautia sp.
AAAGCATGGGATATTCTGGAAAATGAGATCATTCAGAATCAGTCTGTCGATGGCATTGATACTGTCAGCGGTGCAACTTACTCTTCAAAGGGTATCATAAATGCAATGAAAGATATTCAGAAACAGGCAGAAAAGGGCAGTACAAAGGTAACCCCGACCCCAACACCGGAAATAACTGCCACTCCAACTCCTGAATCAACACCAACACCGATACCGGAAGAGACTCCGACTCCTGAAGCTACTCCAACGCCAGAAGAAACACCAGCTCCGACACCAACACCTGAAGAAACTCCGGAGCCTACGCCGGAACCTATAGGGCCATATATTGACGGAACTTATACAGGCTCAAGCTACGGATACAGTGGAAGAGTAAATGTAACCGTAACGATTCAGGGCGGTCAGATTGCTTCCATTGAACAGAATAACAGTGATTCACCGGAGTACTTTGATTATGCATGGGAAACTATTTATCCGCAGATTATGGGAAATCAGTCAGCAGACGGAATTGATGCTGCAAGCGGTGCCACTTATTCCTCAGAGGGAATCCTTGGAGCAATTCAGAAAGCTCTTGCCCAGGCATTGGCATAAAATTATTGTAAGAGAAAAAATCATATGCTATAAGTTATGCTGGCTATTTTTAACTTATAACGTAAAAATGGAGGACAACAACATGATTAAAACAACTGTAAAAATAGACGGCATGATGTGCGGAATGTGCGAATCACATGTAAATGATGCAATAAGAAAGTGTTTTCATGCAAATAAAATTTCTTCCTCTCACAGTAAAGGAGAAACGATCATTATTACAGATGAACCCGTAGATGAAATAAAGTTAAGGGATGTTATCAATGCGACCGGATATGAAGTAAAAGATATCAGCTCAGAGTCCTACGAAAAGAAAAAAGGATTGTTTTCTTTCCTTCATAAATGAAAAATATAAAAATCTTCAGATTCTGAGAAGTATTTCTCAGTTATCTGAAGATTTTTTTGGATTGCTTCAGTTAAATTTTAAATTAAGGATTATCGTTTATCAAAAGCAATAAAATCTGTATGATGTCCCACATATTTGTAAGCAGGACGGATAATCTTGTTTGCATTGATCAGTTCTTCCAGGCGGTGAGCACTCCAACCAGGCATACGGGCAATAGCAAAGATCGGAGTAAATAATTCTTCCGGAATACCAAGCATACTGTATACGAAACCGCTGTAGAAGTCTACATTTGCGCAGACATTTTTGAACAGTTTTCTGTGTTCCATGATCAGTTTTCCGGCAATGCCTTCTACACGGTTGTAGAGCTCAAATTCTTCAGTCATTCCTTTTTCTTCAGCCAGCGCCTGGGCAAAACGTTTCAGAATAACTTCACGAGGATCGGAGAGTGTGTAAACAGCATGTCCCATACCATAGATAAGCCCTGCATGATCAAAAGCTTCTTTATTAAGTACTTTTTGAAGATAATCAATGATCTCATCCTCATTATCCCAATGTTCTACATTTGACTTAAGATCTGCAAACATATTCTGGACTTTCAGGTTTGCTCCACCGTGACGAGGTCCTTTCAGGGAACCAATGGATGCAGCAGTGGAAGAATAAGTATCTGTACCTGAAGAAGTTACCACATGAGTAGTGAAAGTTGAGTTATTACCACCGCCATGCTCAGCGTGAAGGATCAGTGCAATATCCAGAACCTTTGCCTCAAGTTCTGTGTACTGACCATCCGGGCGGAGCATAAGAAGAATGTTTTCGGCAAGGGAAAGACCTTTTTGCGGATTACGGATAAATAAGGTTTCATCCTTACGGAAATGACAGTATGCGTGATAAGAATACACAGCGATCTCAGGGAGCTTGGCGATCAGTTCAAGAGACTGGCGCAGTACATTTTCAGGTGAGATATCTTCCGGATTATCATCATATGTGTAAAGTGCAAGCACACATCGCTGCATAGCATTCATAATATTGGCATTTGTTCCCTTCATGACCACATCACGAACAAAACGACCGCCAAGTTCTTCCATGTCAGACATCATATCCAGAAATCTGGCAAGTTCATCTTTGTCAGGAAGTTTACCGAAGATCAGAAGATAAATTGTTTCTTCAAAACCAAAACGTCTTCCCTTCAGACCACTGATAATATCCTGTACATTGATTCCCTGATAGTATAAACGCCCATCAGCAGGAATCTGTCTGCCATTGATCAGGTTATATCCATTAACATCAGAAATCTCTGTAAGACCTGTCAGAACACCCTTACCTGCAGAGTCACGAAGACCTCGCTTTACATTATATTCCACATACAGGTTGGGATCAATATGATGATTCTTGAGCAGTTCCTGTTCAAAGAATTTCATTTTTCCGCGGAGCTGTCTGGAGTCCTCCAGACTCATCATTTCATGTTTTTCCATAATATCATTCCTCGTTTTCCCACTTATTTTTCAGTATTTCTGTCAAAACACCAGAGGATGTATCTCTGTGATCAGTGTTTTAGTACGGCGAACATTTGTATTTATACCTATTTATTGATTGTACAGTAAAGTATGAGGAAAGGCAAGCTTAAGATTGTATTTTTTTACGTACAATCATATTAAAGTGATAACACTTTAAATTTGTACAGAGATAGTGAGGGCGGCATATCATATATGATGACTGATCATAAAGCGGATCCTGCAATTTTATAAATTTGTTTTTGCATTATAAATATCTGTGAAACATGACATAAATATAGAGAATGTGCTATAATAACTTTGTTCTTTCCCAAAAAAGAATAACAAACTGTCGAATCATTACTGTTTGGAAAGCATAAAACAGATCAGGAATAAAATTGTGTCAGAATAGGAGCGTAAAAATGTCAGAACGGAAAATGAAAAGAGTAGAAGATTCACTAACAGAACAGTCTCATTTATTAATGCCAAAGTGCCTGAATGCAGCAGGTTATCTGTTTGGAGGTCAGTTACTGGCCTGGATTGATGAAATGGCCGGTATTGTGGCCAAGCGCCATGCGGAAATGAATGTGGTAACTGTGGCAGTAGATAATATGTATTTTAAGGCGGGAGCTAAAGTAAATGATACGATTGTTCTGATCGGACGCCTTACTCATGTGGGTCATTCTTCCATGGAAGTACGCATTGATACATATTGTGAAGCACTTGATGGAACCAGAACAATGATCAACCGTGCTTATTTTACTATGGTTGGAACAGATGAGAATCAACATCCTGTAGAAGTCCCGGGACTTATTATAGAAGGAGTTACTCAGCAGATAGAAAATGAAGCTGCACAGAAGCGCGCCAAACTCTGGAAAGTACGTCGCCAGGAAGGATTTTAAGCGAATCAGTCAATCCCTCTCCATTGTTGCAAAGATCAGCCGACAATGGAAGGGGATTGTTTTTGTTTAATAATAGCATTTACTGCAGGGATCATATCCCATGGATTCCGCATCAGATTTAGAAACCTGTCTGGCTGTATCAGGATTCATCCTGCCACAATTTGGAATGCTGTGGTATTTTTCGCCGGTTGCAGGAATCCATACCATTGTTCCCACATCTGCTGCAGTGGATCCTGCCTGTACAGATTCCTGCCCGGCAATGTCAGTTTCCTGCTGATAGGATGCTTTGTCGGAAGAACTTTGTGAAGAATCCCCTGATGAATAATCGTTACAGGGCTCCTGTGACCATGAAATATCTGTTCCGTCAGATATTGCAATGATCGTACCCTGTTTATCTGTACGGAAAACAGGTATTCCCATGTCTGATAAACGTCCCATGGCAGATGCTGAGGGATGATTATACTGATTATTGGTCCCGCAGCTTATCACTGCATAAGAAGGAGAGGTTGCTGAAAGAAAATCCCATGTAGTTGAACTTGCGGAACCATGATGACCAACAGAAAGGACATCACAATCCAGATCCATACCTGTACTGATCATATCCTGTTCGCTGGTTTCCTCGGCATCTCCTGTAAAAATGAAGCTGTTTGAACCATTTTCAAGCTTGATAACAAGAGAGTTATCATTGCTGTTCTGGCTGATACCACTGGGAGCCAGAACTGTAAAGCTTCCTGTTCCGAAATCAAATGTTTCACCCACAGATGGATACTGTACGATGATAGCATTTGCAGTGGCAGTATTCATAAAATTATTGAATAAATTTGAAGTATGTATATAATCAGGTCCGAAGATATTACTTACAGGGAAGTTATCTATACATGGAATAAGACCGCCGATGTGGTCTTCATCATAATGAGAAGCAATCAAATAGTCAATATTCTCTACATTCTGTCCCTGTAAGTATGACACGACCAGATCGGCATGACTCTGATCACCGCCGTCATACAGAAGATTCTGTCCTCCTGACTGTACAAGAATGGCACTTCCCTGACCCACATCAATAAAATGAACTGCCATTTCACCGCTGCCTTCAGCTTTTACTGTCAGTGCCGACTGAGGAACTAACGTAAACAGCAGAAGAAACAGAGCTAAAAATAATGATAGTAGCTTGTTTTGTCTTTTCATACTGAAAAAACCTCCTGAATATTTTATGGAATTGCTATAAATCATCCTATCATTTTTTAATGAAATATAAAAGACAAATTCTATCACCTTTTGACAAAATAAAAGCCTCAGATATCATTGGCTTTACAAAGTATATCCAAGGCTTTTATTTACAATGATTTTATTCAGTGTAATCAATCTGTGGAGAGTCTTCTAAGTTGTCGTCTGTTGTATCGTCCGGGATTACGTCAGAATTATCATTCGTAATATCACCGGTGCTGTCATCATCAGGATAATCTATCTGATCTGAAGAATTATCATCAGGGGATGTCTGATCATCGCTGCCGTCATCAGATGGTACATCTCCATCTGCAGTATCATAATCAGGGTATTCCTGCTGATCATCAGAAGAAGTATCAGGATCAGAAGATGTGTCATAACTGTAATCATCATAGCCTGAATCATAATTACTTTCCTGAGTATAAATTGTAAATCCATCAGCTTCTGCCTGGGCTTCAGCCTGAGCCTGAGCTTCTGCTGCTGTTTCAGGAGCCTCTGTAAAATTTGTAACAGCCTTTGATACTGTGTTACCGGTTGGTGCTGTAACAGCAGAAACAGCAAACATTGCTCCACAGAGCAGGAGCGCTGTTCCTGCAATCTGAATTTCTTCTATATGTTTCATGATGTATGTCCCCTTTTAAAAAATTAATATAGAGTTTCAATAAAAAATGTTCATGTTTTATGTATCTGTTACACCATTATATACCTAAAATAATATTTTTTGTAGAAGAAATTTTTACCGTATCCGGACACTTTCTTAGAGTGTATTTGAAAAAAACTGGATTCTGTGGAAAAAATCTGTTATTATATAGAATGCGCATATGTAATTTCAGTTTTAATACAAAATATCTGCTGATATCAGCGATAAAGAGTTTATTTGATGTATTGACTGAGAAATTTCAAATAGAAAAACGAGGTGTCATTTATGAGCTGGTATAACGAAGCTATTTTTTATCACATTTATCCACTGGGTTTAACCGGTGCACCTAAAACAAATGATTACAGTGTTCCGGTATCCCGCCTGAACACTTTAACCCCATGGATAGACCATATTAAAGAAATCGGATGTACTGCATTATACATCGGTCCTTTATTCGAGAGTGTGGGACATGGATATGAAACCACTGATTATAAAAAACTGGATTCTCGTCTGGGTACCAATGAAGACCTTAAAAATTTTGTTACAGCCTGTCATAAAAAAGGAATCAAGGTTATCTTTGATGGTGTATTCAATCATACAGGACGTGATTTCTTTGCATTTAAAGATATTCAGCAGAACCGTGAGCATTCCAGATATCTGAACTGGTATTGTAATGTGAATTTCTGGGGAAACAACGAATATAATGATGGATTTTCCTATGATAACTGGGGTGGCTATAATCTTCTGATAAAATTGAATCAGAAAAATCCTGAAGTACAGGATTATATCTGTAATGTGATCCGCTTCTGGGTTTCAGAATTTGATGTAGACGGAATCCGTCTGGATGCAGCTGATGTCCTTGATTTTGATTTTATGCGTGCTCTTCGCCGCACAGCAGAAGAAGTAAAGGAAGATTTCTGGCTGATGGGAGAGGTAATTCATGGTGATTACAGTCGCTGGGTCAATGGCGAAACACTTCATAGTGTAACAAATTATGCACTGCATAAGGCACTTTACAGTGGGCATAATGATCATAATTATTTTGAGATTGCCCATACTGTGAAATATCTACTGAACATGGGAGATCTGGATCTTTATAATTTTGTAGATAACCATGATGTAGAACGTATTTATACAAAACTTTCAAATAAAGCACATTTTGCTCCTGTTCATGTATTGCTTTATACACTTCCGGGAGTTCCGAGTATTTATTATGGTTCTGAATTTGGTATTGAAGGAAAGAAAGAAAAATATTCTGATGACAGTCTCAGACCTGCTCTGGACCTTGAGGATTATGCAGATGCATCCAAAAAGAATCCGTGTACAGCTCTGATCGCAGCTCTTGGAAAGGTAAGACAGCATACACCGGCTTTAAGTTATGGCAGTTACGCAGAGCTTATGCTTACAAACCGTCAGTATGCATTTGCCCGTGATCTTGAGGGAGTCCGCGTGATCGTTACCGTAAATAATGATGACAATGAGGCGGGCATGAGCCTTCAGGCAGGAAACTGTGCGGAATATGTGGGAACACTTACTGGACAGAGGGTCTCTGTTGAGGGGGGACGTATTAATGTTACAGTAGCTGCCAACAGCGGGGAAATCTGGGTTCCGGCAGAAGGAATGCCTGAGTATGTGCCTGTAAAAACTGAAAACATAACTGACAATCCTGTTATTAAGGATTCTGCCATTGAGGAAGCTCCTGCAATACAGCAGGCAGAAATTGCCATAGAGGAAACTGCTGCGGCAAAATCGGTTCATGCAGATGGAGATCCTTCAGAGAAAACTTCTGTAGTTGATCTTAATAAAACTCCGGAAGATATGACTGTAGAGGAATTGCAGCGTGCTATTCTTGACAGGATGGCGAAAAATGGTCCGGTCACTGATCAGATGAAGAAAACAGTATATGATAATGTATGGCATGATTCTCTTGTGAACTGGCTGAAGAGTTTTCAATAAATTAATGTAAATTAATTTTTTTGGCATTGACTAAATATTTTTTTGGTGATAATATAAAGACATCTTAAATATATAAAAATCGTACGGGAGGAATTACTTATGAAAACACTTGAAACTAAAAATGCACCAGCAGCAATCGGACCATATTCCCAGGCAAAAATGACAGGAAACTTTGTATTTGCATCCGGTCAGATTCCTGTAGACCCGGCAACAGGCGAGGTTGCCGGCGATAAGATTGAAACTCAGGCAGAGCAGTCCTGTAAAAATGTAGGTGCGATTCTCGAAGAAGCAGGACTTACTTTTGATAATGTTATCAAAACAACATGCTTCCTTGCTGATATGGCAGATTTTGCTGCATTTAACGCAGTATATGAGAAATATTTTACAAGTAAACCAGCACGTTCCTGTGTTGCTGTAAAACAGCTTCCAAAGAATGTTCTCTGTGAAGTAGAAGCAATCGCAGTTGTTGAGTAATTATAGCTGTCCGGCAGTTATCACAGATATACAAATCAAATAATATAATGACAAGGAGGAATGTTTTGGCATTCCTCCTTTTATTGTGAAAATAAATACGATTACTGTCAGAAGTGTTAGTGCAAAATCAGATTATTCACGTATAATAATAATCAAAGATACATTACTTTCTGAAAGAACTTGCACAGATAAAAAAGAAAGTATGAAATGTAACTGTTAAGTGAAACAATATCACAGCTAAACATGAGAGAAAGGAGTGTTGATTATGGGTAAAAAAATGAATTTCTGGGCAGCAGGTGTATTGGGAGTTATGATCGCAGGTCTTGTCAGTGTGAATGTTTATGCGCTGGAAGATAAGGATGTAGTTGGCACCTGGTATGTAAACAGTGTATCTATGGATGGTGAACATTCATTCCACCCTGGAGCTATGAGTATGGAAATGACATTTGACTTTGCAGAAGACGGTAAAGGCGAAATGAAAAATGCCATGGGAGATTATGAACCGGAGATCAGTGAAATAGAATGGAAGATAGACGGTGATAAACTGTTGATCATAGACGGTGATGATACTGTGGAAGGTGACTATTCAGATGGAACGATCTCCATGGAGGCCGGTGGAATGAATATGGTTATCAGCCGGGAAAAAGAAGAATTTGTACCTTATGTACCTGGCAAAGCTGTCAAAGAACCAGACCTGAAGGATTTTGATGGTGAATGGCACAGTACTCTGATGGATGCTTTTGGAATGCAGATGCCTACTGCAGCCGGAATCTCAGATCTGGAGATGATCATTTCCATTTCAGACGGAAAGGCATCTCTTACAATGATCGAAAGTGGTACGGAGACAAAGGCTGATCTTGAAGGTGACCTTGAAGATAATGCATTAGTATTAAAATCTACAACAGAGGCAGAGGATAACTCAGAGGATGATTCAGAGGAAAATTACAGCTATTTCAGTACAGATGTTATGAGATTTTATCTGCTGGATGATGGCATCTTATGCTTCACAACAGGGGATAGCCTGGATGCAGAAGAAACTGAGGAAACTAATGAAGCAGATGGTGATGATGAAGATCCTTTTGCTGGTATGGACTTTTCAATGAAAGTATATTTCGAGAAATTAGAACTTGTAGAATAAAATAAAAGAACAGGATTTTAATTATGGTCAAAGGAGGTTTCAGGGATGGGATTATTTGATAAAAAGAACTGTGATATCTGTGGCGAAAAAATCGGGCTTTTAGGAAACCGTAAGCTGGATGACGGTAATCTGTGCAAGGATTGTGCTAAAAAGCTTTCACCCTGGTTTGAAGAAAGACGCCACAGTACTGTGGAAGATATAAAAAGACAGCTGGCATACAGAGAAGAGAACAAAAAAGCTGTGCGGAATTTCAATGTTACGCGCGAGTTTGCAGGAGACAGTTACCATGTTTTTATCGATGATACCAAAGGGATGTTTGCTGTGGCACGCCGCCTGAACGAAGAGGAGAATCCTGATATTGTGGCATTGTCTGCTGTGACTTCCTGCAGAATGGAGATTGATGAACAGCGGGAGGAAGAAGAGTATAAAGATAGCAACGGACAGTCCAGATCCTATATTCCTCCAAGATATAATTATTCCTATAATTATAAGATAAAACTGTCGGTCAATACTCCCTGGTTTGATGATATGGATTTTTCGCTTAACACCTTCTCTGTAGATGGACAGGAACGCTCCAAAATGATGAAATATGAACAGATCGGAAATCAGATCGTATCGGCCTTTACCGGTATGCCGGCGCCTGCGTACGGCAGTATGATGAATCAGGCTTATCCGCAACAGGGAGGAATGATGAACCAGGGTTACCCACAGCAGGGTAATATGATGAATCAGGGCTATCCACAGCAGGGTAATATGATGAATCAGGGCTATCCGCAGCAGGGTAATATGATGAATCAGGGCTATCCGCAGCAGGGAGGAATGATGAACCAGGGCTACCCGCAACAGGGAGGAATGATGAACCAGGGTTATCCGCAACAGGGAGGAATGATAAACCAGGGTTATCCGCAACAGGGAGGAATGATAAACCAGGGTTATCCGCAACCGGGTAATATGATGAACCAGGGTTATCCGCAGCAGGAAAGCATGATGAATCAGAATTA
>CAKSAW010000041.1 GCA_934437695.1 uncultured Blautia sp.
CCCTTCTGCAGGTAAAATTTCACCATATTTCCGGAAGCATAGGGGATATTTCCTCTCACGATTGCCCATTCCAGTACCAGCGCGGCTGCCCCTGCAGTAACTGCTGCAGCCAGACTGCTTCCTGAGCTTTTTCCAAAAGCACCTCCGGGAAGTGGAATAACCATTTCAACCCCCGGTGCTGCCAGATCCGGTGTCACCTGATCATTGGGCGTAAATCCTCTCCCTGCCTGAAAATACAGACTGTTATCCCTGTACTGATAAGCAGTCGCTGTAATACTTCTGGTGGAATCTCCGGGTGCAGTAACCGTATTGTATGGAGTAGATTCCAGAAAATAAGTATCCTGGGAGATCAGTCCCTGAACAGGAAGCCACATGTGAAATCTGCTGCCTGCTCCGTTATTATCTCCAACATTTATCTTCCAGATTCCGGCTGCAGGATGAAAAAACCTGAAATAAATCAGCTGCTTTCCGGTCATTCTCTCCAGTCCCACATAATTCACCAACACCTTTGTCTCCACAAAAATAAAGTTTAATTCCTGAGTTCCTGCACCAAGAGAACTGCTCACATACAGCATTTCTCCTGCCGGAGACTGCACGGATATTGCATAATCTCCAGGAGGATCTCCCCAGAATTCCATGGAAAATCCCTGTTCTCCATCTGCAATACGCAGTTCTACAGTATCCTGATTCTTCCTGCCTCCCGGCTCTGCAGTATAATGATGCTGAGTAGCTCCCTCGTTTCCTGCAGCCACAGATACTGATACCTGAGAATCTTCATTAATATAATCCACATATCTGCTCAGTTCACTGTCACCGATATGTGCTCCCTGGCTGGTGCCAAGTCCAAGACATACAGATACAGGCATTCCCATTGCCTTCGCCATTTTTACAGCAAAAGAGATTCCCAGCATGATATCATTCTCCTGAAATACCTGTGCCTGAGGTGAGTACTGATAGAATTTTCGCAGATAAGATTTTGCAGTCTTTAATTTTACCACAATAATCGTAGCCTCAGGTGCAGCTCCTGAGAAATTTTCCGATGGCACAAAATTACCTGCTGCCAGTCCTGCCATAGCTGTTCCATGACCATTCTCATCCAATGACGGCACGATTTCCTGTGGATTTTCCGACTGAAGCGCCTGATTGATCTCCGTTCTGGAAAAAACTTTTCCATAGGGGACCCGTTCATCCTCCTCTCCAGAAATGGTCTGATCCCAGATATATGCGATCCTGCTCACATCTCCGCTGCGAAATACCGGATTCATATAATCGATTCCTGAATCTATCACTGCAACAACTGTTCCCTCTCCCCTCAGCTTCAGATAAGGATGATTATTCAGCCGGGTGATCCCCGATGAATTCATCCCATCAACATCCATAAATGTATAACACTTGGGTAATGGCGCATAGGTATAAGAATTAATCTCCAACGGCATGATCTCTTTCAGTGGAATATATAAAATCCCAAACATCTCATTCACCGGAAGAAATTCCGCATCTGGTCTGTTCTCATAATCTCCCCCTGTATTATATCCATGTTTCACAATAAAATCCCCGTACTGTTCATCCTGTGCCGGTGGTATTGATGGCACGGGATGAATGCCGGGGATCTTTTCCTGCTGTATCTGCACTTCAAAATCATCAGGTCTGAACATTTTTGTTCTCCCGGGATTTTTTATACATGATATGTGCGATATTTATTGTTTATGATAATTCGTTACTGTTTGTTTCTTTTTGCTTTCTCAGAACATTTATCAATAATCCAACTCCTGCCATTGCCGTAAAAATACTGATAAACTGCGAGGTTGAAAGTACTCCAACGCTTCCTCTCTCAATATCTCCTCTGAAAAACTCTATCACAAACCTTCCTATACTGTAAAATATCAGATAACAGGACGCCACCTGTCCGTCCGCTTTTTTGTGTTTTGCCACATAAAGCAGCAGAAAAAAATGTACAAAATCCAGAATACTTGAATATATCTGTGTAGGAATCAGTTCCACATTGTTTGGTGCAAAATCTGAATTTGTAAAGGTAACCCCAAACACTCCTGTCGTTTCTTTTCCGTAGCAGCATCCCGCAAGAAAACATCCAATCCTGCCAAATCCCTGTGCCAGTGCAATAGATGGCATCATAAGGTCAAAATACTCCAGAAATTTCAGTTTCTTTATCCTGCAGTACAGCCATCCCGCCAGTATGCCACCGATGATTCCCCCATAAACTATAAATCCATTCGAACCTATCAGCCGACGTGGGTCCTGAAGAAATTCCCTCCAGTTTGTGATCCAGAACAAAAGTTTTGCAGAAGCAAAACCGCCAATGGCACACCATGCCGCCAGATAAAAAATATGTTCATATGCAAGATTCAGCTTACGTGCTCTCTGCTCTGCCACAAACCAGGCAGCCAGCACGCCCATGGCAATCATAAAGCCATAACCGTAAACAGTCAGCGAACCTATATGCAATAACTCATTATGCATGTTTCAAATCCTCTCTGTGTCTAAATAATCTCTGTCATTCTCTCATTATTACAATTCATTTCGCAAATAAGTCTCCAAAAGTTTCCAGCAATTTTTCATTCGCAAAATCATTCGCTTCATTCTCATGTATTGATTCCACATCCGCTTCCCCGCAGATATCCACACCAGCAATGACTCCGCCTGTTTCTTTTGCACATTCCAGCACAGTCTGTACACCGGCCAGCAGAGTTGTCAGATGCATATCTCCCTGACTCCATGCAGTCTGCGCATCTTCCGGACAAAGTACATCCTTATCAATCGAAATATACAGTGGCAATGCTTCTCTGTTCTTCCAGTTACACGCACTGCTGACTGTATCTCTGAGAAATTTATTGACCTCTGTTTCAGTAAGCTCCTGAAGTCTCTCTCTCGACAGAAATGTTACTCTCTCTTTCAATCTGCCCTCTGCCTGCTCATAAGCAGCCTCATCCGGACCTACGAGGATCACATGTTTTAGATTTTTCAGTTCATCCATAGATGCTGCGATCCATCCTCCGCAGGATAATATCCCGCCAAAGGCAGGAGGCTGCATATCCGTATGATTATCATAGACCAACAGACAAAATTGATCCTCAATTTTAGCCAGCCACAGTCTTGTCATATAGTGATAATTGCCGGAATCAATAAAATGAATTCCGGCAGCTGAATAATTTTCTGTTCTTTTACTGATCTCGGCGATTGCCTCATCATCACAATAGCAGTTAGTTCCGCAGGTATCCTGAAGCTCTATCCAGGATACCTGCCTGTCTTTCCAGAATTCTTCCTCTCTGTAAATTCCGGAAAAATTCATAAGTACAATCTGTATCTGTTCCTCCATATTTCACTCAGTCCTTCCATTCTTCCAACGGTTCGTCATGATTTTTCAACATCTCCCTGATTTCTTTTCCCGGACTTTCCACTTTTTCCTCTACAGTCTGCACATTTGCATCCAGAATTGTATCTGCGTCTGCTGCATCTGCAGTTTTCTCAGTTTCTATCTCCAGTTCTGTTTCCCGGATATGAAGTTTCTCGTCATTCTCTTCTTCTGTTTCATCCGATTCCAAAACTTCCTCTTTATCTTCTTTATCTTCTTTATTCAGATCAGTTCCCTTTAACCTCTCCCATGACAAAGCCGGCTTCTCTGTATTACTTTCTTTGCTTTCAACTGAAGTCTCATCCCCTGCTTTCTTTCCTGTATTATCTTCCTGTTCTTTTACACTTTCAGATTTATCTGACTTTCGCATTCCCAGACGGATCATGAGCAGGAATACAATATCAGCCGCCCCATTGGCAGTCAGGATCATTCCTGAGAACAGGATCATTCTTTTTATACTCATAAAAGAATAGAACAACATGGAAATCCCAAGTGCAATAAATACCAGACATCCGATAAGAATTATTTTCCAACGTGCTCTCTGGGCTTTTTTCAGTCTGTAGCTGCCTTTTATCTTCCAGATACTGTCAACCAGCACAAAAGCACCCAGTAAATACGGAAGGATTTTGATCACTATCTGAGGTGTAAAAAAAAGAAAAATCCCCAGCACCATAACGATCACACCTGTAAACAGATCAAGGATCGTTGCCTTCTTTTTCTCTGCTGTGTATATGACAATATGGTAAATACCGGATGCGATCATCACCAGACCAAACACGATCTTACAGATAATATTTACTGTCTGATCAGGGATCAAAATCAGACACAGACCAAACATCAGATAAAACACAGATGATATGATCTCACTTTTAAAAAAATCAGAAACTTTTTTTCCCACAAGCTTTTCCTCCTGACTGTATAACTACTGTTATTTTTTATAAATTTTCTCTTAAGAAGAAGTATAACTGCTTTCTTCAGCTTCGTCCACAGGCAACTGAATGACTTTGTGTAAAATTTGTGAATTTTTCCTTGAAGTTTTTTGGGGGCGTATTATAATAAACTCGAACTATGTCATAAAATGGAGATTATTTCCAATAAAATAGGGATTATTTCCATAGGAAGGATTTACTTTGAAAAAACAACCAAAGAATAAAGTTTTTTTTCTGATCCCTGCTGGTATCATACTTGCCGGTGCAGTTATTTTTTTGTGCACCCGCAGCCACGGGGATGATTCTGTCTGTAAAGAAAATGTAGCACGCCTCCAGGAACTGGAAAATGCAGATATTTCTCAGACAGAACAACAGCTTCAGGCTCTGAAACAGATAACTTCAGATCCTGCTGCCTCAGGTGACTCTGTCACAACCGTCTTAAGTGATGTAGAAATCCGCCAGGTATTTACCGGCAATGTCATCATTGGTGATTCTATCACAGAATCTATCGTAGAATATGGATATCTGGATACAGATGTAGTGATCAGCAAACGAGGATTAAATGTGGGGGCTGCTGATGATCAGATCAGTACAGCCATCGGCCTGAATCCAACTCATATATTCATGGCTTTTGGTTCCAATGATCTGGAAATATATGGTTCCGCATCCTCTGAATTTATTGATGCCTACAGAAAACAGATTAAAAAAATCCAGACAGCACTGCCAGACGTTCCAATCTATATTAACTGTATTCTGCCGATCACAGATGAGGCGATCGCCCAGACTCCTGATCTGGGATATTATTCTGATTATAATAAGGGACTTGTCAGTCTTTGTCAGGAATTGGGATGTACCTTTATTGATAACGCAGCTATTGTAGCAGACAGTTCAGAAAATCTGTATGAACCGGATGGTGAACATGTAATTCAGGACTATTATCCCAAATGGCTGACACACATGGCACAGATAGCGGGGTTACAGGTATGAAAAATTATTTACATATTTTTATCAAAAGCGGACTTGTCCTTTTCCTTGCTGTCTATCTGACTGTCCTGTACACTTCCGACAGTGCAAAGAATGTGCCTATGGAACAGATCACACAGACTCTGGAGCAGAATTCCGATATCTCTTCTCTGAATAAAGAAACCCGTTCTGATCTGAAACATTATTACCAGACAGATGACCGCACTATTGATGGTTATTTCTTCTATAAGGCAGCTTCCCCTATGGCAGTGGAAGAGATCTGCATTATGAAAGCCAGCGATAATGCTCAGGCAAATATATTGCTTGAAAGTGCAAACTCCCATCTTTCCAGCCAGAAGCAGGTATTTGAAGGATACGGTACAGATCAGATGGCTCTTCTTAACAATGCAGTTGTAGGAAAAAAAGGAAACTATGTATATTATATGTGCGGAGCAGATGCTCAGGACTGGCGTACTGCTTTTCTTGCTCTGATATGATCCTTTATCCACAACATTCATAACATCCGGATTGGAGAACTTTTAATATGGTATTTAACAGTATATTTTTTATATTCTGCTTTCTCCCGGTTTTCATGCTGATCTACTATCTGGTACCGGGAAAGCTCCGTAATCTGCTGCTGTTTTTGGGCAGTCTGATTTTTTATGCCTGGGGAGAACCTGTATATGTGATCCTTATACTTTTTTCCAGTATCTTTAACTATTATATGGGGACGGAACTGGAACGTTTATTTTATGATGACAAAAAACAGAAAATCAACCTGGTCTTTTCAATCATTGTAAATCTTGCGATCCTTGTTTTCTTTAAATATTATGGATTTTTGCTTGGAACCATCGGAGGGATCACAGGTATCCACATTCCTCACCCGGAACTTTCGCTTCCTATAGGACTTTCTTTTTACACATTTCGTAACCTGTCCTATCTTTTTGATATTTATTTGAGTAAGATCAATGCACAGCGAAACTTCCTGACCTTTGCAGTATACAGCACCATGTTTCCTTATACATCTGCGGGACCTATCGTCCGCTATGCAGATATAGCAGAGCAGCTGAAACAGCGCACCATTAATATCTCCAGATTCGGTATCGGTGCAGAGCTGTTTATCAAGGGTCTTGCCAAGAAAGTTCTTCTGGCAGATAATCTCTCTGTCCTGTATACCGGTATCTGCAGTCATTCTCAGATGTCTGTGCTTACAGCATGGATCGGCATCCTGGCTTACACCATGCAGCTTTATTTTGACTTCAGCGGTTATTCAGATATGGCCATCGGTCTGGGAAAAATGCTGGGATTCGATTTTAATAAAAACTTTGATTATCCGTATATTTCCACCAGTGTCTCTGAATTCTGGAGACGTTGGCACATTTCCCTTGGAAGCTGGTTCAGGGATTATATTTACATTCCTCTGGGAGGCAACCGTGTTTCCACCCAAAAGCATATCCGCAACATTCTTGTTGTATGGGCACTTACAGGTCTGTGGCACGGTGCAAGCTGGAATTTCGTACTGTGGGGTGTTTATTACGGACTTTTCCTTTTACTTGAGAAATTCCTGCTTCAGGATTTTCTTGAAAAAATACCATCATGGATCCGTACTGTATACACTATGCTGGTAGTCATGATCGGATGGGTATTCTTCAGCCAGACAGATTTTGGTACTCTTGGTCATTACCTGGGAACCATGTTCGGGATTGGAGCCTGCGGTTTCATAGACAGTACTGCTCTTTACTATCTCAAGACAGGATTTATCCTTCTTCTGATCAGTACCCTTGCATGCCGCCCTGCCCCTTATCAGTATTTCAAACGTCTGATCAAACGTAGACCTGCTGCTGCAGTGATCATAAATCTTATCTTACTTGCATTAGCAGTTGCCTATATGGTTTATAATTCTTATACACCATTTTTATATGCAAAATTTTAGAAGGTAAACAGTATGAAAAAATCATTAAGAAATTATCGCTTATTTTTCCACAGAATGGGACTTCTGTTTTTGTTTATCCCAATAGTTATATTTATAGCAGGTATTTTAATTCCTGACAGAGGTTTCTCAGAAAAAGAAAACCGTGTGCTTTCCTCACGACCTCCTTTAAATGGTTCCCAGATTGCTTCCGGAGGATTTGAAAAACAATTTGAAACCTACGAAAATGATCAGTTTCCCCTTCGTGATCTGTGGATCACACTAAAAGCAGGAACTGACCGTCTGATGGGTAAAGTAGAAGCTAACGGTGTATATGTCGGAAAATCCGGATATCTTATAGAGGAGTTTAAGGCACCTGACCAGACACAATATGATGCCACTGTCAAGGCAATGGCTGACTTTGCGCAGAAACATTCTGATCTGAAACAATATGCACTTATCGCTCCAAATGCTGTCAATGTTTTAAGCAATAAGCTTCCTGCATTTGCCCCTGTTCAGGATCAGAACTACTGGATTGACAGTCTGTCCGATTCACTCACCCAGGCAGGTATGACCTTTATTGATGTCCGTAATACCTTTAACGATCATAAAATGGAAGATCTTTATTATCATACAGATCATCACTGGACTACGCAGGGTGCCTATTATGCATACCTTCAGGCAGCTAAGGATATGGGGATTAACACTTCATCTGATACATATGACAAAGCACCTGTTACCCGATCTTTCCAGGGAACCCTGTCTGCCAAAAGCGGATTCCGCTCTGGCGAGAAAGATGAAATTGACGTATTTTTCCCAACTGGAGATAATACCATCTCCTCAGTAGTCAATTATGTAGATGAGCAGAAAAAAAGTGCCAGCTTCTATGATACGGAGAAACTTGACACACGTGATAAATACGCCTTATTCTTTGGCGGCAACCATGCTCAGATAAAAATCAGTACTCCCACAGAAGCTGATCATACGCTGCTTATACTCAAAGATTCCTATGCAAACAGCTTTGTACCTTTTCTTGCCCGACATTACCGCAAGATCATTATGATCGATCCACGATACTATTTCGGGGATCTTGAACAGCTGATGCAGGTTGAGAATGTCCAGGAGATTTTATATCTGTATAATGCAAATACCTTTTTTGCAGATACTTCTCTGGAACTTGCATTGTCAAATGAATCTGATGAAACTTCTGATATACAAAACACTGAACAATGATCTGTAACAAAAAAGTCCCCACTGGAAGCTCAATGCCGAGGAAACATTGACTTCCAGTAGGGATTTTTTTACCTTTACACACACTTTTTCACACACACTTTTCACACATTTCTTGATAATAGGTAGGTAGCTGATCTCAGCCAATAACACTGTCTATTGCATTCCCCGTTCCCAGTTTATCCGCTTTTTGTACCAACTGTACCTTGGAATGTATTATATCAACATTTACATTGCTTTTAGCGTTTATGCAAATTCTTCACTTTATCTCGCAAAAATGTATCATTATTCACTGCTGTCCATAAAATGATTTACAAAATAACTGTAATATGCATCCAGCATTTCTTTTCGGCCACGGACACGAATAGGAACAATGGTCCCATCTTTCATAACAAAATCATCCTGTACGTCCTTCACATAGTCCATATTTACCAGATAACTCTGATGGCAGTGCAGGAACCGTTTCTCATTGATCCGTTTCTCAATTTCCGTCAGTTTATCCACTGTTACGATTTCTGAACCATCAGCCATATGCAGGGTTACATTATGTTTATCGCTGTCAATATACATAATATCATCTGTATACGGATATCGATACTGTCTTCTGTTCTTGATCGCAACACGTCTTTTCATATCTGTTTTAAGGATCATATTCAGAAGCTTCATCAGCTTGTCTTCAGAAAATGGTTTCAGCAGATATCCTGATGCCTGTACCTCGTAGCTCTCTATGGCATAGTCCGGCGATGCAGTAAGAAAAATGATCGGCACCTTACACTGTAGCTGGCGCAGCTTTCTTGCAGTTTCCATTCCATTAAGTTTCTTCATATAAATATCAAGAAAGAGAAGTTCCATGGCAATGTATCCCTCTTCTACATCAGCCACCAGCGTCTCTCCTGAATCATATTCTACAATTGAAACCTCTTCATTTATTTCTTCAAAATACTGACTCAATATTTCTTTTAAAAGAAGTCTTTCAATCTCAACATCATCACAAACGACGATTGTTTTCATCTCATTTCTCCTTTCTTCATCAATACTATCACACTCCACCTTTATCCATAAATCAAACAATCACTTTTAAATTATATATTCAGGATTCTGTGTATTCAAGTGTTTCTTCTGTTTATTTTACTTTTTTATATCACTTCAGAAAAATACAATCAGAACATTCAACAAAGTTCGCTAAAAAAGCCTTCTTAAGATGCAAACATATTCTGTTTTTTGTGTTATACTATATTACAGCTATCACAACAGAAAGAGGGAATTATATGCGTCAGGAAAAATTTAAAATGGAACGTCAGGGATTAATAAATGTGGGAGATGAAATAGAAATTTCC
>CAKSAW010000042.1 GCA_934437695.1 uncultured Blautia sp.
TGGGATGATGGAAATTATTGAATTTAAGTGAGGAAAGAAAGATGAGAAAGATTTTTGCAGTTTTAGCAGCTGTGATATGTTACCTGTCAGTGTGGAGTTATGCTCCTGCAGCACAGGCTTTATCTGTTGATAAAGAAGACGGAGAATACTCCATTCAGGTAGAACTGGAGGGCGGAAGCGGAAAGGCCTCTGTCACCACACCAACACTTATCACTGTAAAAGACGGTCAGATCACCGCCAATATCCAATGGAGCAGCTCCCATTATGATTATATGATCGTTGACGGTGAGAAATATCTCCCTGTAAACGAGGAAGGACAGAATTCCCAGTTTCAGATTCCTGTCACTGTCATGGATGAAGCTATGCCTGTTATCGCAGACACAACAGCCATGGGTTCCCCCCGTGAGATCAATTATACTCTTACCTTCTATTCCGATTCCATCGGTTCCAAAAGCCAGATGCCTCAGGAAGCAGCCAAACGTGTTGTTGCTGTTGCGCTTGTTATTATCATAGGCGGAGGAATCCTGAATTATTTTGTAAACAAGAGAAACCGCTGCTAGAGCGTGTTTGAAACTCACTCTAGTCAAAAAAGCTGCCATCCGGCAGCTTTTTTGTATTTCTATATCTTTATTCAGCCATTTCCACTTCCAGCACATAATCTACAGGATCCGGTAATACAGGGTCCGGTCCCAGATCTACAAATGCAATATCAGGATAATCACTGTGTACCCATGCTGTAGACAGAGGAACTTCATGTCCGTCAGCCAGTGAACGTACTTTCACGATCTTATTCTTGTCAAATCCGATCAATGGCAGAGGACCTAATGTGTTCTCATAAATATGTACATAATATTTATTACCCTTTCTGGTGACACGTCCATAATCCGGTTTCGGAATATCATTTGCAGGAACACATCCATAAATACTGTCATGATTATATTTCATCCAGCGTCCGATCTCAGCCAGAATATCAGAAGATTCCTTAGGGAATTTACCCTTTGCATCAGGACCTACGTTCAGGATCATATTTCCGCCCTTGGAAACACATTCTACCAGCTTTTTGATCAGCATGGAAGCCGGTTTGTAATAATGATCATTTGCACAGTATCCCCAGTTATTGTTCATTGTAAAGCATGCTTCCCATACCATAGGATCGCCGTTTTTATCACAGATACCTTCCGGCGGAATAATCTGTTCAGGGCTTACGAAATCACCATGATATGGCTTCGGATCACATTCATACAGAGAGCCTCTTCCCTCGCCGCTTACTTCCAGACGGTTATCAATGATAACTCCCGGCTGTAATCTGCGGACCATATCGATCAGTCTTGTTGCACCCCATTTCTCACCTCTCATATCATCATAGGAGAAGTCAAACCAGATAATATCGATCTTTCCATAATTTGTACAGATCTCCTCTACCTGATTGTAGAGATATTCTGTGTAACGTGAAAAATCTCTGTTCTCATTACTGCATTCAGGATGATTTCTCATAGGATGGATCCTGTCTCCGTACTGTGGATAGTCCGGATGATGCCAGTCAAGTAATGTGAAATAGATTCCCACTTTCAGGCCTTCTTCTCTGAGTGCTTCCACATATTCACTGATCAGATCTCTTCCTGCAGGTGTATTTGTTGCCTTATAATCTGTATATTTACTGTCAAATAAGCAGAATCCATCGTGATGCTTTGCTGTCAGGACCACATATTTCATTCCTGCTTCTTTTGCTTCTTTTGCCCACTGCTTCGGGTTATAATCCCTTGCATCAAACTCTTTCATAAAAGGAAGATATTCTTCCTCCGGAATTTCCTCTGTACTGCGTACCCACTCTCCTCTTGCAGGGATAGAATATAATCCCCAGTGGATAAACATTCCAAAACGTGCTTCCTGATACCATTTCATACGTGCTTCATATTCTTCTCTGTTAAACTGATACATAATCTATATCTCCTGTATTCATATGATTATTTAACCTTCTGCTCCGGATCTGTATCTGCCGGACAGCCTTGCTGCTCACCCGATTTTTGTCATCACATCAGTCTGAGCAGCATATCTCCGGTTCCCACATTATAACCGCTGGTCGCATAGATTCCATTGAGACTTCCATTGGTCACAATGATCAACGGAAGTTTATCCGGATCTACATACATACGTCTTCCAAGGGTATTGATGATCTCTGAAAAATCATCATAATAAATCTGAACGTTCTTCAGTTTTTTCAGGGCCTTTGACAGTGTAGGAGTTTCCAGAGCATCCTTGCTTCTCACTACAAAAATAATCTTCTCTGCATATCCTGCAAAAGCTTCTTCCTGCTCCATCATTTCATTCAGAATATGTTCTGTAGGTTCTTTCTCTTCTTCCAGGAATGCAAGGATATGCTTTCCATCGGCAGTAAGCTCTGAAGCTTTTACTGTACTTCCATCTTCTTTTCTCAGAGTAAATTCCGGCATGGAAATATTCTCCAACATATCTTCCAGATCTGCCTCTCTTAAAACCAGATCTATCTCTTTTGTCTCTCCAGGCTGGATCTCAAAATGATATTCATTTGCAAACATATTTCCATTTGGAAGTCTGTTTGAAGTAAGGATTCTGTACTTTCCGGATTCCAGTGGCAGATTCATATGCTGGTTTTCAAATGCCTCTGTACCCAGTTTCAGAGACACATATCTGCCATTTTCCAGTTTTGCAATACTCCAGTTCTGGAAATATTTCCATTGTGTATCTTCTCCCGATTTCAGGATCAGAGTACTGTTCTTCTCTGTCTTTGCAAGTACGGGAACAAACTTTCCGTTTTCCATATATTCCATGGAACGGTCATGAGGGTTCAGACGTGCCGGAACTCCCAACGTTCTTGCCATTGCAACAAAAAGGATTTTCTTTGACAGGAAGCTTCCTGTACAGGTATTAAGACATCCTGCAGGTGTTGTGATCACACTTGAACGTTCTTTCTCAGGTCTGGAAACAACAGCTTTCTCTACCAGCTTCCAGATCTGGGATGGATCATTTCTCAGCTCCTGCTTCTCATCTCTGGAAAATTTGTTCTTTATCTCTCTTCTGTATTTCTGAAGGACCTCATCATCCACTCTTGGATTCAACACATAAGATACAAATGTATCCCTGTTCATCATACCATGATACGGAATCGCAAGATCCAAATGCTCTTCAAGAACATCACTGAGACAGTCTGTTCTGTCTTTCTCTGTCAGAACGTTAAGAAGATCCTCTCTGTACGAAGCAGCAACAGCTTTCTCTATTCTGTTTACCTCTTTCTGAAGGAAACGCTCACACTCCGGATTTCTCCAGTTTCTTACCTTCTGCTCTCTGTGTGCATTGGCAGCTGCCAGACGTTTATTTCCTCTTTCCTTCTGTTCAGGATCAGGCATATCTGTATTTACCGGTGCATCATGAGGAGCAAACATATCTGCTGCTGTCCACTTCTCATATCCTGCATTTTCTCCTGCAGTCTGATGCCTCAGACAGATTTCACAGCTGTCCTCTGTCTCTGTGTTCATTGCTTTCTCAGCATGAAGCCATTCTTCGTTACAGCATGCTCTTACAGAAATATGCAGACTTCCAAGACCTGTTGTCAGTACAGCCCTTCCATTCTCGTCTGTTTCTTTCTCTGCAATCGGTGCATACTCAGAATAATTGAGTACCTCAAAGGAAACCTCAGCTCCCTCCACCGGAAGTCCCTGATCATCTTTTACAGATACAGTAATCTCCTTTGTAACTGCATATCTTTTCAGTTCATTCAGCATGGTTACCATGCCATCTCTGCCTATTACTTCACCTTCCGGGATCTTTGTATCAAATATACGGGAATGGATCATCATTGCCCTTGAGGATGCGTTAGTAAACCAGCCTTTATTCAGGATTTCTTCCGGTTCACAGGCTCCCAGGAAATACCATTTACCGTCACACCAGATTTCCACCCACGCATGATTATCATCACAGTGAGACCATTTCGGTGCATATACCTGACGTGCAGGCACACCTACACTTCGCAGTGCATTAACTGTAAAAACAGACTCTTCCCCACATCTTCCATTGCCTCTACGATATACAGCGAGTGCAGATAAAGTACGGTCATCCGTACAATGATAGGTTGCCTCCTCTGCACACCAGTAGTTCACTTCCAGAGCTGCTTCTCTGAAATTCATTCCCTGTATTCTTGTTCCGATCTCTGTTCGGAAAAAGGTTCTGCAGGGTGCGATCTCTTCTTCATTTACTCTGTGAAACAGTACATAATTCAGAAAAATATCCTCAGGCATATCTGCTATCTGTGGATTCTCTTTCCACAGCTGTACACCGTTTTCAGCATAATCCAGAAATACTTCAAACGGATAGTTTCCAATATCACTGTACGGCATAAATGCATATAAATACTTGCATGCAAGCGCCACCTCTTCTGTACATTTCTGTATTTTTTCATCTATAGGCGCAAAAACCCGGGGCAGACTCTTTGTCTGCTCCAGGTAATTCTTTTCAATTCGCTCCCTGTTCTCCTTCAAAAAAATCTTCGGTTCTGCCATCATAATTCCTCCAGAACTTTCTTTGCAGCACGGATACTGTCAACGTCCGTACGCCATATCTCATATTCACTGATCATTGGAAGTCCCATATTAACTCCCTCTTTCCGAAACTGCATCTCACTGTCGATCACATGCTTTCCTGTCATATGGTAAGCCTTTATCCCCGTAAGCGGATAGAGCTGTCGGATCACCTCTGCACCAACACCACTTCCTGCCTGGATCGTAATACGTCCTCTGCTCTTCTCCTGCAGTTCTTTCAGAAGATCTGCTCCCTGCAGACATACATTGCGCTGTCCTGAAGTAAGGATCGTATCAATTCCCAGTGAAATTGCCTGTTCCATAGTTTCCAGCGGATCAACGCACACATCAAAAGCTCTGTGGAGTGTTACTGACATATCCCCTGCAGCCTCCATAAGCTCCTTCATCTGTTCCATGTTTAATGTGCCATCCGGTTTCAGCACCCCAAATACTACACCTTCAGCACCCATTTTTCTGAAATCTTCTACTGCACTCTTTATTATGGAAAACTCTGCATCTGTATAACAGAAATCTCCAAAACGCGGACGGATCAGGGCATGGATCCTGATATCCGAACGCTTTCTTATCTCTTCAAAAAGCCACGGTCCCGGAGTGGTTCCGCCTATTATCAGATTACTGCAAAGCTCCAGTCTGTCTGCACCTCCTGAAGCCGCTGCCATGGCAGATTCTACGGAATCCACACATGCCTCCAATATGTATTCTTTCACGTACTTTCCTCCATCTTTCCCGGATAAAATTATCCGTTTCCTCAGATTCAGCTAAAACAATTTCACCCCTGCTTTTTCCAGAGTATTCACGATCGTACTATCTGGAAATTCATCTGTAACGATTCCACTGATATCATCAAAGTGCGCAAATTTATAAGAATCATTGAAATAAAACTTTTCCCTCTCCATAACAACGTATTTATGTCTGCTGCTGTGTACGGCCGCCTTTTTTGTCAATCCGTCCTCTACCCCCAATGTAGTAATTGCACAATCGGTCATGTCTACACCGCAGCTTCCTATAAATGCACGGTCAAAACTGTACTGCTTGATCACTTCTATTGCTGCAGCCCCCATAAATCCATTTACTGTCCTGTACATTGTTCCCCCGGTACCTATGGCAGTAATTGATGGATTTGTGGCAAGGATCTGCAGGATATCTATCATATTGCTCACAACTACCACTCTCATATTTGACGCTGCAATAAGCTTTGCCAGTTCTATATTTGTGGTAGAAATATCCAGAAAAATCGTTTCGTTATTCTTGATCAGTTTAAATGCTTTGGCTGCAACTGCTTTCTTTTTGTCAAGGTTATACTGGCGTCTGTCTACTACATCCCTTTCCAGCGGATAATCCTGCGAAAGAATCGCTCCGCCGTAGGTTCTTTTTAATTTTCCGGCGTTTTCGAGAATTTTAAGATCTTTACGGATACAGTCCTCCGTAACCTGAAACCTCTCGCTCAACTCCTTAACCTTGACTTTTCCGTTTTCACGAAGGCATTTCTCTATTGCGCTTTGTCTTTCCTCAGTAAACATAGCCCCTTCTTTCTTCATCCATTCACGATGATCCTTTATATTTTGTCCCAAACGGATATCTGTTATTTATTCCGTAATCTCCGGATAATGACATTTTACAATATGTCCGGGTGCAATTTCAACAGGTGTCGGCACCTGTGCTTTGCATTTTTCTGTACAATGCGGGCATCGTGTATGGAACAGACATCCACTTGGCGGATTGCTTGGACTTGGAAGATCACCTTTTAATGTGATACGTTCCTTTGTCAGATCCGGATCCGGGATCGGCACTGCTGAGAGAAGTGCTCTGGTATATGGATGTCTTGGATTTGCATAAAGCTCTTTCTTTGGTGCTGTCTCTACGATCGTACCAAGGTACATAACACCAATTCTGTCTGAAATCATCTCAACAACACTCAGGTCATGAGAAATGAACAGGTAGGTAAGATTAAAATCTTTCTGCAGCTGCTGCAGAAGGTTCAGTACCTGTGCCTGAATGGAAACATCAAGTGCTGATACAGGCTCATCTGCAATGATCAGCTTTGGCTGTACAGTCAGTGCTCTGGCGATTCCGATACGCTGACGCTGGCCGCCTGAGAATTCATGAGGATAACGTTCTCCGTGAGACGGGCTTAAGCCTACGGTTCCCAGAAGTTCATGAACCTTCTTAAGTCTCTCACCTGCACTCATATTTGTATGGATCAGAAGCGGCTCACCGATAAGATCCTGAACCTTCATTCTTGGATTCAGGGAACCATATGGATCCTGGAATACCATCTGGATGTCAGAACGTAAAGAACGCATTTCCTTCTCAGTAAGTTTGGAAATCTCTTTTCCCTCAAACCAGATCTCACCGGAATCCGGTATGATCAGATGATCGATCAGTTTACCTGTGGTAGACTTTCCACAACCGGACTCTCCTACCAAAGAAAAGGTTTCGCCCGGATAAATATCAAAAGATACATCATTTACAGCATGGACAAGTTTCTTCTTGCTGAACATTCCTCCGTTTGCCTGGAATGTTTTTTTCATATTTTTTACTGATAATAAGGGCTCGCTCACTGGTTATGCCTCCTTTCCGCTCTTGTTCAGCAGATGACATCTGCATTTTCTTGTGCCTGCCTCATTGATGCTTACAAGCTCCGGCTCCTGCTGATGGCAGATATCCGTCGCATATTTACATCTCGGTGCAAATTTACATCCCTTGGGCATCACAGACAGATCCGGTACACTTCCCGGGATAGACGGCAGGGATTCCACACCGCTTCCAAGCTTTGGCACAGAACCGATCAGACCCTGTGTATATGGATGCTTAGGATCTGCAAACAGATCATGTACAGGTGCCTCTTCCACAATACGTCCCGCATACATAACAACAACTCTGGAACACATTTCTGCCACAACGCCAAGGTCATGTGTGATCATCAGGATACCTGTATTTTTCTTAGCTCTGATCTCCTCCATCAGTTCCAGGATCTGTGCCTGGATCGTAACGTCAAGAGCTGTTGTAGGCTCATCTGCGATCAGAAGCTCCGGCTCACAAGACATTGCCATAGCGATCATAACGCGCTGGCACATACCGCCTGAAAGCTGATGCGGGTAACTCTTCAGTGTCATATCCGGCTCAGGGATACCTACGGATTTCAGTACCTCAAATGCTCTGTTGTGTGCTTCTTCTTTTGAGAAATTGTTGTGAAGAAGGATCGCTTCTGTCAGCTGTTTCTCGATTCTCATACATGGATTCAGAGAGTTCATAGGCTCCTGGAAGATCATGGCAACTTCACGTCCTCTGATCTTTCTCATGCCTTTTTTATCTTCTTTGAGAAGATCCTTGCCATTAAGCAGGATCTCACCGTTGGAAATCTTACTGTTACGTGCCAGAAGTTTCATAATGGAAAGGGAAGTTACGGATTTACCGCATCCGGACTCTCCTACCAGACCAAGGATCTCACCCGGCTGAATGGAGAAGCTTACATTATTAACTGCTGTCACCCATGTTTTATCTCTTTTAAACTCCGTACGGAGGTTCTTTACTTCTAATAATTTTTCTGCCATGGTTTCTTCCTCCTAGTTCATCTTTGGATCCAGGGTATCTCTGAGACCGTCGCCCAGCAGGTTGAATGCCAGAACTGTAAGGAAAATCAGAATACCAGGGAACAGTACCATATGAGGAGCTGTGTTCAGATAGTTACGTCCTGTGGAAAGCATAGAACCCCAGTCAGGCTCTGTAACATTCGCACCAAATCCCAGGAAGCTTAAGGATGAAGCTGCAAGGATCGCAGTACCTACACGCATGGTAAAGTTAACGATCATGGACTGGATAGTTCCGGGGAAAATGTGTACAAACAGGATTCTCATATTTGAACATCCCAGAGAACGGGCTACTTCTACATAAGGAGCCTGTTTTACGGAAATCGTAGCACTTCGTATGATTCGTGCAAATGACGGCACTGTAAATACCGCAACAGCGATCATAACGTTCACCATACCCTGTCCGATGATAGCAACAACTGCGATTGCAAGAAGGATATCAGGGAAAGCAAAAAGTACATCACAGCATCTCATGATCAGAGAATCTATAATTCCTCCATAGAAGCCTGCGATCAGTCCAAGGACAACACCAAGGGCTGTACCGATAATGGTAGCTGTCAGCGCACATGTCAGGGAAAGTCTGGTACCGACCATCAGACGTGAAAATACGTCCTGTCCGTATTCATTGGTTCCCCAGATATGAGCTGCGCTGGGTCCCTGCATCATAGCTGTGTAATCAGGTGCCTGAGGATCATACGGAACTACATACGGTCCTATGATCGCCATCAAAATGATAAAAACAATAAATGCCAGAGAAATCACTGCTGTTTTTCTCTTCATGAATTTCTTTACAAATTCTTTGAACTTGCTCTGTGCCTTAGGGAGTTCTTCGGCAGCAGCAAGGTTAATAGTTGATGTTGTATTCTTATCTGCCATCTTCTCTCCTCCTCTATTCATAACGTACTCTTGGGTTAATTACGCCATAAAGAACATCTACGACCAGGTTGATCAGGATATATTCTGTAGCAAAGAACAGAAGCAGTGCCTGAACTACCTTGTAATCTCTAAGCTGGATGGAGTCAACAAGAAGACGTCCAAGACCAGGGATAGAGAATACAGTCTCAGCCATAACAGATCCGGAAAGAAGACCACCGATCTGAAGTCCGGCTACTGTTATGATCTCGATCAGAGAGTTCTTAAATGCATGACGCATAACTACCAGTGATTCAGAGAGACCTTTTGCACGTGCTGTACGCACATAATCCTCACGCATTGTCTCAAGCATGGAGGATCTGGAGAATCTGGCAAGTACAGCCATGATTCCTGCTCCCATTGTGAGTGATGGAAGAATATAGCTCTTCCAGGTCTCCAGTCCGCTGGTTGGAAGCCATCCCAGGCTTACTGAAAAAAGCTGGATCAATTCCAGACCTAACCAGAAACTTGGAACAGATATACCTGC